>VGSZ01000009.1 GCA_016874845.1 Deltaproteobacteria bacterium | reverse complement strand
GACGCCGCCGTACAGCCGCGACCACGCCGTGGCGTGGGCAACGAAGTCGTGCGGCGCGCCGTCGCCGGCTCCATCGCCATCGGCGGCGCCCACGCTGTCCACGAGCGCGAGCAGCGTGTTGGTGTGGTGGACGAGGGTGGCGGCGGCGGCGCGCTCCCAGCTCTCTTCGGCGACGTCGCGCAGGGCACGCAGCGCGTCGAGATCCGCCGGCGACAGCGGGCCCGGGGTCGCGGCGATCAACGCCCGGCCCTGCAGCAGCGCGTCGAAGGATGCGCGGCCGAGGTTGGTGCCGGTGACGCTGTCGACGTCGCGCAGGGCGGCGTCGCGGGCGACGCCGTAGCAGACCTCGGTCAGCCAGTCGGCGCGGCCGTCGCCATCGTCGTCGATGAAGCCTTCGGCGTTGTCGTCGGCATCGCGGGTGCCGTAGCGGCGGGCGGCGCCGAAGTAGCCAAAGGCCTCGTCCCACGCGTGCTCCAGCGCGGTGTACGGCTTGCCGTCGACCGCGACGACGTGGTCGGACAGCAGGCCTTTGCCCGTCGCGTCGTCGTCGAGGTAGTCGTCGCTGGCCTGCGACACGAAGACGCTGCCCTGCACGAAGTGCTCGAGGATGCGGGCCCAGTCGTGGCCGTCGACGTCGACGGATGGCACGGCGATCGGCGCGCCGTCGGGGGTCAAGGGCGTCGTCGACTGCCGGGTGACCAGCGTGCTCGCGAGCGCGCCAAAGACGTCGTCGATGACGGCGCTCGGCGTGCGGGTGCCGTCGCCGAAGCCCAGCACGGGGCTCGGGTCGCCGAGGTCGAGGTCACGGAGCTTGTCGCGCAGCGAGGCTACGCCCACCTCGCCGACGGTGGTCTGCAGCAGCGGCGCGCCGAACGCGGTGACCGCGATCGGCTCGTCGGGGGTGCCGCCGTTGTCGGCTTTGAAGTCGAAGAAGAACGCGAAGCGCGCGACGAGCTGCGTGGTGGTCTGGCCGGCCAGCGCGTCATCGTCGAGGCCATCGATGTCGGCGAGCAGCTCGCGCAGCAGCAGGTGCCGCGCCGCCTGCCCCGTGTAGGCCACCGAGCTCTCCCCCGCGACGAAGCGCGAGGCGAACGCGTAGTGGCCGTCCTCGCCCTCGCCCTCGCCCTCGCCCTCGCCCTCGCCCTCGCCCTCGCCCTCGCCTTCGCTCGTCGGCAAAGGCTGGCAGGCTGTCGTCGTCCACACGAGGGAAGCGAGCAAGGGCGGTGCGATTTGTCTGAGCATGGGATCCTTGAAAGAGAGAACGGTTATCGTTTTCATTCTCATCAAGCGCGTGGATCTGTCAATACCCGACCGGGCATCGCTCGCCGGCGCTTCACCGGGCCGGCTGGCAGCGCGGGCACCAGACAGTCGTGCGCCCGGCCAGCTTCGTCGACGACAGCGTCGTGGCGCAGCCGCGACACGGTTCGCCGCCGCGGTCGTAGACGCGAAACGGCGACGGCGCGGCGGTGTTGCCGTAGCGCCAGACGAGCTCGGTCTGCGCCTCGGCGATGGCCTGCTGCAGCGTCGCCTTGATCGCGCCGTGCAGGCGCACGAGCTCGTGGTCGTCGAGATCGGCCAGCGCCCGCCGCGGGTCGAGTCCGGCCACGTGCAGCGACTCGTCGGCCCAGATGTTGCCGAGCCCGACCACCAACGACTGGTCGAGCAGCGCCGTCTTCACCGCCCGCCGCCCGCGCCGCGCGCCGGCGAGCAGCGCGGGCGCGAAGTCGTCCGACAGCGGCTCGACGCCGAGGCCGGCAAAGAACGGCGCGTCGTCGTCCGTGACGTCGAGGTGGCCGAAGCGCCGCGGGTCGGTGAACACCAGCCACGCGTCGTCGTCGAGCCGCGCCCGCCAGCGCACGAACCGCGCTGGCACCGCGGGCACCACGTGCAGGTCGCCGGTCATCACCAGGTGCACCAGCAGCCTGATCGTCGACTGCCTCGTCGACTGCGCTGTCGCCGAGCTCGCGGTCTTCGCCGTGGTGCGCTTCGTCGTCGGCGTTGGCGCGACGTGGATCGTGATCCACTTCGCCCGCCGCGTGACGTCGACCACCTGCCCGCCCCGCGCGGCCGCGACGTCGCCCGAGCGCAGCACCGCGTCGTCGTCGACGTCGACGGATACGAGCGTGCGCCCGACCAGCGGCGGCTCGCCGTGCCCGCCCTCGCGCAGGCGCCAGCAGATGGTGTCGACCTCGGGCAGCTCGGGCATCCCCCGGCGTAGCGTGCCGCTGACGCGGCGGCAGCCGGCGTCCGCGCGCTCCCCGGCGACGGGCGGATGGGGCAGGGGACCACCACCGGCGATGCTCGTCCATTCTTTCGCCGAGCGAGCGTGCGCCATGAGCCTGTCGCTGCGTCTTGAGCCCCGGGCCTGCCTCCTCGACCGCGCACTCGTCGGCGCGGCGCGCGTCGTCGTCCGGGCGGTCGCGATTGTCGCGCTGCCCCTGGCCACCGCGTGCCCCGCCGTCGGCGACGCCGCGCCGCCGCCGCCGCGCGCCGTCGAGGCCGACCGCTGGCTGGGCGTCGATCGCGAGGCGACCTTCGCCGCCCACGTCGCCCACGTCGCCGCCGTCGCCGTCGTCTCCGAAGACGGGCTCGCGCGGCTGGGCACCACCTGGGCCGACGAGCTCGCCCTCGTGCAGCAGCGCTACGTCGACGCCGTCAGCCGCGACGACGCGTACTACGCGCTGGTCGCGCTGAAGAACAGCCTGCACGACGGCCACGCCTTCATCGTCGCCGACGACCTCGTCCCCGACGCGCCGGCGGTGGCCCTGCCGGTGTCGTTGCGCGTCGAGTACGGCCCCGACGGCGTGGCGCGCTACGTGGTGCGCCCGGGCGGGCCCGTGCCGGTGGGCAGCGACGTCGTCGCCGTCGACGACGTCGCCGTCGACGTGCTCGCGCGCGGCCATCGCGCGTGGTTCGCCGGCGGCAGCTCGCCCGAGGGGCTGCGCGACGACGTGGCCCGCTGGCTCGTGCGGCGCGTGCCGGCGCTGGAGCCCACGCCGCCGGCGGGCACGGCGACGACGTGGCGGGTGCGCGACGTCGACGGCGCCGAGCAGCGCGTGACGCTGACGTGGCAGCCGCGGTCGCCGACGGCCGAGGACGACGACGAGGACGACGACGACGACGACGACGACGACGACGACGACCTGCCGTGCCCGCCGTTCGCCGACGTGTGCGGCCCGGACGCCGACGGCGAGTACGCGACGCCGCCGACGTTTCAGGGGCTCGGCGCCTGCGTCTACGCCACCGACGACCCCGCCACGCGCGTCGTCCGCTACCACACGCTGCTGACGCCCGAGACGTTCGACCCGGTCGAGCGCGCCTGCCTTGCGCGCAAGCTGCCCCACCTGACGTACGACCTGACGCTGGAGGAGGCCGACGCCGTCGGGCCGCGCGGCCTGTTGTTTCGCGACCAGGGCGAGCTGCTCGACCATCTGGCGCGCGCCGGGGTGCAGCGCGTGCTCTTCGACGTGCGCGAAAACGGCGGCGGCGACTTCGACCCGGGGTTCTTCGGCGCCTTCACCGCCGGCGGCTACGCGCAGCCGACGAAGAGCTTCGTGTACGGCGCGTCCTTCAAGGACGACCCGAAGCGGATCGCGTCGGCGAACGTGTACGTGGCCCTGCAGAGCGGCCAGCCGCTGAGCGACGGCGCGGCCCGCATCGAGGCCTTCCTGCGCGAAAACCCCACGGCGGGGCGCTCGCCGCCCTTGCCCTTCTACTGCCAGACGCCGGCGTGCGACGCCGACGAGGCGAACCTCGTCAGCCGGTCCAACGTCGTCTTCGCCGCCGCCGTGCTGACCGGCCCCGGCTGCTTCAGCGCCTGCGACGACCTCGTCGCCATCCTCCACGACAACGGCATCGCCCCCACCGTCGGGCTGCCCACCGCCGCCGGGGACTCGCCCTACTCGTTCGACACGACGCTGCCCCTCGCCGGCGGCGCGGCCGCCCGCCTGCACCTGACCGTCGGCGTCAGCTTCCGCCCCGGCTCGAGTACGATCCTCGAGGGCCACCCGACCCTGCCCGACGTCACCCTCGCCCCCGACGCCAGCAACCGCGGCGTCGTCGTCGACGCCGCCCTCGACGCCCTGTCGTGGTGAGGGGTACCCCGTCGTCGACTTGAACCCCGGCCTGCGCCGTCGGCATCCAACCCGCCATGGTCCCCGAGCTCCGCACCCGCGCCAGAAACGATCGCCCCCTGCGCTCCGACGGCCGCTACGTCCTGTACTGGATGGTCGCTGCCCGCCGCACGTCGTGGAGCTTCGCCCTCGACCACGCCCTCGACCACTGCGCGCGGCTGAACAAGCCCCTCGTGATCTTCGAGCCCCTGCGCGCCGGCTACCGCTGGGCCAGCGACCGCCACCACGCCTTCGTGCTGCAGGGCATGGCCGACAACGCCGCCGCCGTCGCCGCCGCCGCGGCCGCCACCGGCGCCGCCGTCACCTATGTGCCGTACGTCGAGCCCGCCCCCGGCGCCGGCCGCGGCCTGCTCGAAGCGCTCGCCAAGGACGCCTGCGTCGTCGTCACCGACGACTGGCCGAGCTTCTTCGTGCCGCCGATGGTCGCCGCCGCCGCGCAGAAGCTCGGGGCGCTGGGCGTGCGCGTCGAGGACGTCGACGGCAACGGTCTCCTGCCGATACGCGCCGCCGGCGAGCAGGTGTTTCCCACCGCCTACGCGTTTCGCCGCTTCCTGCAAAAGACGCTGCCCGCGCACCTCGCCCACCGGCCGGCCGCCGCGCCGCTGTCGATGCTGTCGAAGGCGAAGACGCCGTGGCACGCGCCCGTCGACGTTGACGCCGTCACTGCGCGCTACCCCTCGGCTCCCGTCGACATCGCCGCGCTGTCGTTGCTGCCCATCGACCACACCGTCGCCCCCGTGCCGATGCAGGGCGGCGAGCGCGCCGGCACGGCGCGGCTGCAGGACTTCGTGGCGCGCAAGCTCGCCCACTACGGCGACGACCGCAGCGCCCCCGACAAGGACGGTCAGTCAGGCCTGTCGCCGTGGATCCACTGGGGGCACGTGTCGGTGCACGCCGTCGCCGACGCCGCCCTGCGCGTCGAGGGCTGGACGCCCGACAAGGCCGGCGGCGTGAAGAACGGCTCACGCGAGGGGTTTTGGGGAACCTCGCCGTCCACCGAGGGCTTCCTCGACGAGCTCGTCACCTGGCGCGAGCTCGGTTTCAACATGACGAGCCGCCGCAAAGACGCCGACCGCTGGGAGAGCCTGCCGTCGTGGTCGCAGGAGACGCTGCTGTCGCACATGACCGACAAGCGCGCGTATCTGTATTCCTATGAACAGCTCGAGAGCGCCCAGACCCACGATCCTCTGTGGAACGCCGCGCAGAAGCAGCTGCGCACCGAGGGCGTCATCCACAACTACCTGCGCATGCTGTGGGGCAAGAAGGTGCTCGAGTGGACCGCCGACCCGCGCGTGGCCCTGCAGCACCTCATCGAGCTGAACAACAAGTGGGCCGTCGACGGCCGCGACCCCAACTCGCTGTCGGGGATCTTCTGGGTCTTCGGTCGCTACGACCGCCCCTGGGGCCCCGTGCGCCCGATCTTCGGGACCATCCGATACATGACGTCCGATAATACGATGAAGAAGCACGACTGCGAGGCGTATCTGTATCGCTGGAACGGCACGTCGTCGAAGAAGCCGCGGGCGCAGGCGGCGCAGGCGGCGCTGCTCTGACCTCCAGCACCGAGCACCCCGCTGGGGTCGCGGTCGCGGCGACGCCGGCCCGCACCCGCGGCCTCGCCGCTGCCCGCTCCCCATTCTGCGCACTCTCGGAGTGGGCGCGGCCTCATCCAGCGTGGCGCGGCGGGCCGCCCTCTGTCCGTCTGAACGGACGCGTCCTCGACCTGACACCGGACCTGACGTCTGTTATCACGGACGTGGTCACAACCACGTGACACCCCGTGACCCGGAGAAGCACGCCATGGCCCGTATCTACGACGACAACAGCCTGAGCATCGGCCACACCCCGCTGGTGCGCCTGAACCGCCTGACGAAGGGCCTGCCCGGCCGCGTCGTCGCCAAGATCGAGGGCCGGAACCCGGCCTACTCGGTGAAGTGCCGCATCGGCGCCGCCATGATCTGGGACGCCGAGCAGAAGGGCCTCCTCACCCCCGGCAGCAAAGACGTCACCATCGTCGAGCCCACCAGCGGCAACACCGGCATCGCGCTGGCCTTCGTCGCCGCCGCCCGCGGCTACCCCCTGATCCTCACCATGCCCGAGACCATGAGCCTCGAGCGCCGCCGCATGCTCAAGGCCTTCGGCGCCGAGCTCGTGCTCACCGAAGGCGCCAAAGGCATGAAGGGCGCCATCGCCCGCGCCGAAGAGATCCGATCGTCAGACCCGAAGAAATATTGGACACCTGGTCAGTTCGACAACCCCGCCAATCCTGCCATCCATCGCAAGACCACCGGCCCCGAGATCTGGGATGACACCGACGGCAACATCGACTACTTCGTCGCCGGCGTCGGCACCGGCGGCACCATCACCGGCGTCTCCCAGTATCTGAAGAAAGACAAGGGTCGCGCGGTTCATACCGTGGCCGTCGAGCCGACCACGTCGTCGGTGCTGAAGAACCTGAAGGAGGGCCGCGACCCGGCACCCGGCCCGCACAAGATCCAGGGCATCGGCGCCGGCTTCAAGCCCGCGGCGCTCGATCTCGAGCTGGTCGATGAGGTGCAGCAGATCAGCTCCGAGGAGGCTGTCGAGTTCGCGCGCAAGCTGCACGTCGAGGAGGGGATCACGTGCGGCATCTCGTGCGGCGCCGCCGTCGCCGCCGCGCTGCGGGTGGCCGCCCGCCCCGAGGCCGCCGGCAAGACCATCGTCGTCGTGCTGCCCGACGCCGGCGACCGCTACCACTCGTCGATCCTGTTCGAGGGCATCCCCATCTGACCCCCCCCGCCGGCCAGACGCGCGACCACGACAAGCACGACGACGAGCGCGACGACGAGCGCGTCGACGAGCATGATGACGGGCATGACGATGAGCACGGCGCCCCGGCTGCGCTATCGTCGGCGCATGCACAAGACGCTCTCGCCCCTCGCTGCCACCCTCGCCCTTGCCGCGCTCCTCCCCGCGTGCGCCACCACGAAGGACGGCGGCGCCGAAGGCGAGGGCGAAGGCGAGGGCGAAGGCGAAGGCGAAGGTGAAGGTGAAGGTGAAGGTGAAGGCGAAGGTGAAGGTGAAGGTGAAGGTGAAGGTGAAGGTGAAGGCGAAGGTGAAGGTGAAGGAGAGGGCGAAGGCGAAGGCGAGCCGCCGGCGTCGCAGCGCGTGCTGCTGATCGGCAACAGCCAGCTCGGCCTGAACCCGCCCGACGTCGCCGAGGGGCTCGAGGCGATCTCGCGCGCGGCCTTCGGCGGCGCGAGCGTGCTCATCGTCGACCGCTTCCAGATGTTCGGCTTCGGCTGCAACGCGTTCGCCACGGGCGGCGACGACGCCGGCCGGTGGCCCAATGGCCTCGCGGCGGCGGCGGACGACTACGACGTCGTCATCCTGCTGCCTGCGATCGGCGAGACGCGCGGCGACGAGGCCTGCTGGCAACGCTTCCGAGACGCCGCCGAGGGCGCGGGCGCGCGCTTCGGCGTCATGGCCACCGCCGACGAGCGCTTCTCGTTTCCTCGCGGCTTCACGAGCCTGCACGAGGGCATCGGCGGCTACACGTCCGACAACGGGTTGCTGTTCGTGCCCGCCGGCGACGCCTGGCTGCGCTACCTGAACGCCACGGGCGCCGACCGCCGTGACCTGTACGCCAGCGACAGCTCGCACCCCGGCGTCGCCGGCGACCTGCTCTACGTCTACACGCTGTACGGCGCGCTGACCGGCCGCCCGACGGTGGGCATGCCCAAGGACGTCGTCGAGCTGCGCTGTGCGCCGGCGAACCTCGCCGACGGCTCGTGCCTCGACCGCGACGAGCTCGCCGCCTGCGTCGACGACAACGGCTTCAACTCGTGCGACTCGAGCATCGTCGATCGCTCGCCCGGCAACGGCATGCACTTCGGCCCCAACGACGGCGGCGGCGGCCGCGTCGCCTTCGTGACCGACGCGCAGGCCCTCGCGTTCCAGCAGGCCGCCGACGCCGCCCTCGCCGGCCGCTGAAGGTTGGCGGTGTGGCCCCCCAGACCACCTGCGGGGCACCCGCGGGGCTCCTGCGGGGCCCCTGCGGGGCTCCTGCTGAGCCGTACCTCGCGCCTGACTGCGCAGGATGATGGCCGGGTGAACGGCCCCGCCTCCCGCCGTCCCTGCCCTCGTCCTTGCTCCCGTCCCTCCTTTCGCTCCCCCACGCTTCCGCGCCGGGCTCTTCGCTCTGGCCGCGGCAGCGGTCGTGGTGTCCACCAGCGCCGCCTGTCCCGACCCGTGCGCCCTCGCCGGCGGCTGCAACAGCACCGCCGACTGTCCGACCGACGAGGTGTGCCGCATCTCCCGTCAGGGCGAGCTGGGCTGCTTCGTCGTGAGGGGCACCTGCCTCGCTGACGACGGTCGACGCGAGGCGACGTTGTGCGGCTCCGTCGACGATTGCGGCGCCGATGAGCGCTGCGAGCCCCGCTGGAACCGCTGCGTCCGCGCCGACCGCTTCGTGGCGACGTCATGCGACGCGTTGACGTGCCGCGACTGCGCGGCTGCGGACGTGCGCCAGGAGTGCTCGGGCCACGACGACCGCGGCGATGGCCTGCGGTGCGACGGCGTGCTCGACCCCTCGCCCGGTCTATGTTCGGCGATCTGCAGAGCCTACGAAGAGTGTCAGCCCAGCCAACGCTGCCAGGGCACCTGCACCGTCGCGTTCGGCAAGCCGTGCATTACCGACGAGGAGCGCGCGCGCGCCGCCCGCGGCACGAAGACCACGCCGCCCGGCGGACCACGGATACCGACGACGATCCCCGCGGCGGTGGCCGTCACGCGGCTCCAGTCGATCCGCACCGGCTCGTCGTCGGTGGCGACCTCGACGTCGATGGCGCGGAAGCAGCCGTCGACTGCCGCGGGCGCGAACCGCACGTCGCCGGCGGTGGTCCGCGCGCCCCGCCGAGCGACGAAACCGCCCACCGTGCGGGCGCCGCCGTCGCGAGCGCCGCCGTCGTGGTCGCCGCAGCGCCACGCGTCCTCGGCGTCGCCGTAGCGGCACGACGCTGTCGCCGACGCGGGCAGCGGCTCGTCTTCGAGGGGCACATCGTCAGCGTCGAGGGCGGGGGCGCGCCGTGCATCGGGGGCCGACAGGTCCCCGGCGGTCGACGTCACAGCCGCCGCCACGCCGCTCATCGTCGAGGAGCCGGTCGGCGGGGGCTGGCGAGCGGGCAGCGCGCGCGAGGGCGGCTCGAGGGGGGACATCATCTCGGCGACGGCCTCGGGCAGCGCGTCCTGCAGCGTGGGGATGGTGCTGTCCCGCGCGAGGGCGCGGCCGACGATGGTGCTCGCGCGCGAGCCGAACAGCGCGAGGGACAGCCCCTACGACGGCGACACCCGGGTGATGCGCGAGCACACGACCCAGCGGGCGCCGTAGGCGTCAGCGAGTTCGGCGAGGCAAGACGACGTCTCGCAGCCGACGTTCTGGCGCTCGACCGCGAGGCGCATCGCCGACTTCAGCTCAGCGAGCCTCGGGGGCCGGACGCGTTCCCAGTGGTGCAGGGTGACCACCAGGCCGTCGACCAACGCCGCGCCCGCCGACGGCGGCAGGCCGCGCGGCTCGCCCTCGGCGTCAAGGACGATCAGGCTCTCGGGTCCACGCTGCTCCTCGGTGGTGGACGGCGTCGGCGGGGTCGCCGCCGCTGCAGCGGCGCCCCGCGCGAGGGCGACGACGAGGACGAGGAGCGGGCCGCGCGGCATCGGCGGCAGTGTCGCCATGGCGGCGCGGCGCGCGGCAGACCCTGCGGTCGTGCGCTCCCCGCGCCGACGCAGGGACCGTGTGGCGCGGACAGGACCGCACGGCCGGCGGGGATGTGGCCGTGAAGGTCATGCTGCGCACCCGCGCGGGACGTCGCGACGTTGCCGGCAGCGTCGACGGCGCGCAGGGAGACGTCGTAGTCGCCGTCGTCGAGCTGCTCATCGGGCGGCAGCGCCGCGAGCTCGAGCGAGCACGTGGGCGTCAGCGGCGCGAGCTCGGCGCAGGTGAGCGGCAGGCGACCATCCAGCGTGACGTCCGCGGTCTCGGAGCTGCGGCTCAGCGTGATCGTGTGGTCGTGACGGACGCGCCCCCGGTCACCTGCGAGGCGCGGGTGGTGCCCAGGGCGAGCGGCACGGGGACGGCGATGGGGTCCGCGGCGGCGACGGCGGCGGCGATGCAGCGCTCGACGTCGCTGCGACAGACGAGCCCGGCGGGGCAATCGACGTCGGCGCTGCGGCTGACCCGGGCGTCGTCGGGGAGGATGTCGAGGTCGGTGCAGCCGCCGAGGACGCGGACGAGGGACAGGGCGGCGGCGGCGCGCGCGACAGCGGCGATGACGACGGCGGGCACGGCGGTGGGCACGACGGCGGGCACGACGACGAGAACACGGGTCATGGAGCATCCTCGCCGCCGGTGTGGTCGAAGTCGTCGAGCGGGATCAAGGCCAGGTCGAGGGCGGCGACGGTGACGGCGGCGGCGCCGAGGCTCCAGCCGAGTTGCTCGGCGCGCGACGCCCGCGCACCGGTCTGCACGAGCAGGGCGCCCGCCACCGTCGTCGTCGCGGACTTCGCGGCGAGGGCGCGGTACTCGCCGTACAGCGTGATCTGGGTGAGCGCGGCCGTCCCAGAAGACCGCCGGCGGCAGCGGTGGCGGCGAGGACAGCGCGCGCGCAAACCCTTTCGCGACGCTGCGCTGCTGGCCGGCGCGCAACGGCAGGTCGGGAAACAGCGCCTGCACGGCGGGCCCGCTCTCGGCGAGGGGTTCGACGCTGTCGCCGGCGGAGACGTCGCGGTTGCACGTCGCGAGCGTGCGGGCCTCGCGCTGCCAGACGGACTTCAGCGCGAGCGCGTGGGTGTCCCCGATGCGCGCGAGGGAGCCGACGATGAGCACATCGGCGCCGAGCGCGTCGGCGATCTCGGCCCACGTCGACATGGTGCTTGACAGCCCGACCTCAAGGCCGGTCGAGGCGACGTTCCTGTTTCCGCTGCCGAAGGCTCGACGGTCGACGAGCTGGCGCTGTGGATGAACGGCAAGCGCGAGGTCGGCAAGGTCATGGAGCGCGCGCAGGCGTCGTCAATGGCGCGCCAGCGGCGGCGCAGCCGCGGACCGTTGACGGCGACGAGCACGTCGCCACGCTGGCTGTGTTTCGACGGCGGCGCCGCGCTGTTGGCGTGGGGCGCCTCGGCGCCGTTGGCAGCAGCAGACCCAGCGCGTCAGCTCGCTACTCTCCAGTCATCGTGGGCGCGCCGGGGATTTCCCAGCGCCAGCGTCGCTTGACCGGAGGGGAGCATGGTACGCCGTTGCCACCGCGTAGCATCGTGACGCCGTGCCCCAGCTGCTTCGTCTCGTGGCCGTCCTTGGCGCCTTTGTCACTGTGGGCTGCGAGCCTGCGCCGGCGGGGCCCGGGGCGCCATCGTCGCCCGACGCCGACCCGTTCGCGCCCGACGCGCTGCTGTCCGTGGTCGTGACCATGCCCGACGACGAGTGGCAGGCGCTGCGCCGCGAGACGCGCAGCCTGTCGTCGGTGGTCGGCCCCGGCTGCCAGTCCGCGCCGCCGGCGACGCCCTTTGGTGATCACGAAGGCGACGTCACGCTCGACGGGCTCGCGTTCCCCGACGTCGTCGTGCGCAAGAAGGGCTTTCTCGGCTCGCTGTCCGCGGACCGGCCGTCGCTGCGCCTCGACCTGGACGCGACGCACGCCGGCGCTGCGTTTCGGGGGCTCGACCACCTCGTATTGAACAACGCCCAGCAGGATCCGGCGGTCGTCCGCACGTGCCTCGCCTACGGCGTGCTGCGCGACGCCGGCGTCCCCGCGCCCCGCTGCGGCTTCGCCCACGTCGTCGTGAACGGCTTCGACCTGGGCGCCTACGTGCACGTCGAGCGCCCCCGTGCGGCCTTCCTGCGCCGCTGGTTTGGCGACGCGGACGGCGTGCTGCTCGAGGGCTCGCTGTCGGACTTCGCGCCGACTTGGCGGCAGACCTACGAGCGCGAGCGTGGCGGCGACGAGGACGCCGCCCAGCTCGTGCAGGCCGTCGTCGCCGCGCTCGACGCCGGCGACGACGCGCTGCTCGCGCGGCTCGACGACGTCATCGACCTGGACGCGTTCTTTCGCTTCTGGGCCGCCGAGGTCGTCGTCGGCCACTGGGACGGCTACACCGGCAACCGCAACAACTTCCTCGTCTATGCCGGCGACGATGGCCGTGCCCGCTTCATCGCCTCGGGCATGGACGCCACGTTCCAGCCGCTGCGCAACACGCCGTCGCCGGCGGTGCTTGCCCACGGCATGCTCGCGCGCCGCCTGTATGCTCACCCAGCCGGACACGCGCGCTACCGCGCCGCCGTCTTCGACGTGCTCGCGACCGCGTGGGACGAGGAGGTGCTCTTCGATCGGCTGGTGCAGGGCTCGACGCTGGTCGCGCCCCATGTGCCCGACCTCGTCGTCTTCGACGCCGCCGTGACTGACACGTTGGCCTTCGTCGACGCGCGCCGGGCCGAGCTCGTCTCTGGCCTGTCGCCGGCGCCGGAGTGGAACGAGCCGTACCCCCCGACCATCTGCTTCCCGCCCGCCGGCTCGCTGACGTTCTCGTTCGTGACGACGTTTGGTTCGTGGCCCACCGACGATGCATTCGCTGCCGGCGACGGCACGTTTGCGGCCGTCGTCACTGACGAGCAGCTGGTCGCGGTCGCGGTCGACGGCGCGCCTGCGGTGGGCGCCGCGGCGGGCTTTGACGACGACGGCCGGGACGAGAGCCGCGTGGTGTTGATCGCGCCCGCCGTCGTCGGCGCCGACCGCTTCGTTGTGCCGGTGCTGTCGATCGCCGCGGCCCGCGCCGCGCCGGGCGTGTTCGCCATCGACGACGCCGCGGTGCAGGGGCTGCTGTTGGGGATAGGCGACGACGGCACGCCGTTCGTGATCGCCCGCGCCTACGACGGCACCGTGGCGCTCGAGCAGGCGTCGACGGCGGCGGGAGCGCCGTTTCGCGGGCGCGTCGACGCGCTCATCTTCGCCAGCGGCTTTTGAGCACAGACGACAAGGCCCGCTCCTGCGGGCCTTGTCGGTGCGGGGCCAAGTCGGTGCGGGCCTTGTCGGTGCGGGGCGATGCGGCGCCCTGCCGGCCGTGGGCCGCCGCCGGCCCCTCAGCGGTCGACGTCGCCCATCACCGGGTCGATGGAGGCGATGATGGCGACGACGTCGGCGATCAGGCCGCCGACCGCCATCTTGCTGATTGCCTGCAGGTTGCAGAACGACGGCGTGCGCGCGCGCATGCGCAGCGGCTTGCCGCTGCCGTCGGAGACGACAAAGAAGCCGAGCTCGCCGCGCGGGCTCTCGACGCCGACGTAGGACTGCCCCGCCGGCGGCCGCATGCCCTCGGTCCACAGCTTGAAGTGGTGGATCAAGGCCTCCATCGACGTCGCTAGCTCCTCACGCGGCGGCGGCATGACCTTGCGATCCTTCGTCTTCACGGGTCCGCCGACGTCCTTCAGCATGCGCAGCGCCTGGTCGCAGATGCGCACGGCCTCGCGCAGCTCGGCGACGCGCACCTTGTAGCGGGCGTAGCAGTCGGCGCCCTGCTCGGTGGCGACCTTGAACTCGAACTTCTCGTAGCCCGAGTAGGGGTTCGTCTTGCGCAGGTCGTGGGCCACGCCGGCGGCGCGCAGCAGCGGCCCCGACACGCCCATCGCGATGGCGTCGTCCGCCTTCAGGACGCCCACGCCGATGGTGCGCTCCTTGAAGAACGGGTTCTCGGTGACGCAGTCCTCGTACTCGTCGATGTGGCCGGGCATCGCGTCGATCAGGGTGCGGCACTTCGCCAGCCACGCGTCGTCGGCGTCGTCGGCGAGCCCGCCCGGCCGGATGAACGACGACATCATGCGCTGCCCGGTGAGCAGCTCGAACAGGTCGAGCACCTTCTCGCGCTCGCGCAGGCAGTACAGGAACACGCTGGTGACGCCGAGGTCGATGGCGCCCGAGCCGATGCTGACCAGGTGGCTGTTGATGCGGGTCAGCTCGGCGAGCAGCACGCGCAGGATCTGGGCGCGCTCGGGGATGTCGCAGCCAAGCAGCTGCTCGACGGCGAGGGAGTAGGCGAGGTTGTTCCCGAGCGGGTTCAGGTAGTCCATACGGTCGGTGACCGTCACGCACTGGACGTACTTGAGCGTCTCGCAGGTCTTCTCCATGCCGGTGTGCAGGTAGCCGATCACCGGCTGGATGCGCCGCACGATCTCGCCGTCGAGGTCGAGCTCGAGCCGCAGCACGCCGTGCGTCGACGGGTGCTGCGGACCCATGTTCACGTGCAGCAGCTGGTCGCCGTTTTCGTTGGTTTCGATCTGGGGCTGCGCGCTCATCGAAGGACTCCTGGACCACGCCGGACTCGACGCCCATCCGACGTAGCCGCCCACGCCGCGAACCTCAAGCCGCCCGCGCCGCCCCGATCCATCCGTCGGCAGGATCCCCCACATCCCCCTCCTCAACGATCTTCGTCGGATTCAGCGCCGGCGCCGGACCGGGCCCTCATCCCTTCGCTCCTTCTCCCTATTCTGGGAAACCTGCGAGCAGGAAGACGTGACGTTCGAGCTCAGCAGCGCTCGTCGTGATGTCATGCTGGACGAGCGCCAGTCCTCTCCCAGAATCGGGAGCGGGCAGCGGCGCAGCGGCGGGTGAGGGCCGGTGACGCCGCGAGAGCGCGGGGGGCGATGTGATCGAGGATGAGGCGGACGCCGTCCCGATCGCCCCGCCCCGCCCCGCTCCGCCCCGCCGTGACCCCACTCCGGTCCTGTGGCAACGTCCCCAGCGAAAGGACCTTCTCATGCAACACCGTGCACTCCTGTTCCCGCTGTCCACCGTCGTCCTCGCCGCTTGCAACCCCATCGAGGGCTTCTGCCAAAAAAAGTACGACTGTCAGGACGAGCTCGGCCTGTCCCTCGAGGACGACTTCGCCGAGGTCTGCCTCGCCGGCTTCGAGGGCCTCGACAAGACGCTTCGCAAGAGCGCCGAGTCCGAATGCGAAGACCTCGCCAACGCCCAGACCATCTTCCTAGCCTGTCAGAACGCGCTGTCGTGCGAAGACCTGAAGAAGCTCAACGACGGCGACGACACCCTGTGCAAGGACCAGAAGACCGCCCTCGAGGACGCCCAGAAGGCCGCCCGTGACGAGGATGGCTCGTTCAAGTGCGACGGCATAGCCCCGGCCGGCGAGGGCGAGGGCGAGGGCGAGGGCGAGGGCGAAGGCGAAGGCGAAGGCGAAGGCGAAGGTTAGAACGAGTGAGCGTCGCGCGCGCGGTCGCTGGCGTCATGGTCAGCGCTGCCGTGGTGACGGCCGTCTCGGCGTCGTGCGCGGCGCCGACCGCCGCCCTCATGCAGGCGCGGCCGCGCGAGCGGCTGACCTTCGTCGATGTCACCGTCGTGGATGGCGAGGGCGGCCCGCCGCTGTTGCACCACGACGTCGTGGTCGAGGGTGAGCGCGTCGTCATCGTGCGCCCCACGGGCGCCGTAGACGCCAGAGGCAGCGCAGCCGGCGGGCGCGTCGTCGACGGCCGCGGCAAGACGCTGCTGCCCGGCTTCGTCGACGCCCACGCCCACGTGTTGTCGTCGGGGGGCGCGCTGTCTGGGCCGGGCCTTGCGCCGGCGGAGTCGCTGGCGCGGTGGCTGGCGGTGGGTGTCACGACGGTGTTCGACCTGGGCGCCGCCGCCGCCGACCTGGAGCAGCTGATCGCCGACGTCGACGACGGCGTCGTCGCCGGGCCCCGCATCTTTCACACCAACCTGATGATCACCGGCCGCGGCAGCCACCCGCTGGGTCTCGCCGACGCCATGGTGCCCTTCGGCGCGGTGCTCGTCGGCGCGGTGCTGCCGCAGGTGGCCGTCGAGGCCGACATCGGGCCCGCCCTCGACGTCGTGCTCGAGGGCGACCCCGACTACGTCAAGGTCGTCATCGACCGCATGCCCGAGGGCGAGCCGATCATGGACCGCGCGGTGCTGGTCGCGCTGGTGAAGGCCGCCCGCGCCCGCGGCCAGCGCGTCTTCGTCCACGCCGGCGATGTCGACGACGCCGTCGCTGCCGCCGAGGCCGGCTGCACCGCGCTTGCGCACCTGCCGTGGCGGGGCGCGCTGTCTGCCGATCACGCGCGGCGCCTGAAGGACAGCGGCGTCGTCGTCGTCAGCACCGCGTGGATGTGGGAGCGCACCGCCGATCTGCTCGGCGGCCGCTTCGTGCCCACGCCCGAGGAGGAGCGCCTCGTACCCGCCAACCTGCGCGACGCGGCGAAGGCGCGGCCCACTCACCCCGCGCTGGTGGCGCTGGGGCACGAGCTCGACGACAACGCCCTTGAGCGCGCCGCCGCCCTGCGCGCGCTGCTGCAGGCCGGCGTGCCCTTCGTCGTCGGCACCGACAGCGTGCTGCCGGCGGTGTGGCCGGGGGCCGCCTACGTCGCCGAGCGCCGCGCGCTGCTGGCCGCGGGCATGCCCGTATCCGAGCTCGTCACCGCGATGACCGCGCGCCCCGCCCGCCTCGTCGCTGGCGCCCACGCCGACTTCGGCGTCGTGGCGCCCGGCAAGGTCGCCGACCTCGTGCTTGTCGACGGCGACCCGCTGCAGGAGCCCGCCGCCCTCGACCGCGTCGCGCTCGTCGTGCGGCGCGGGCAGGTCGTCGAGCGCGTCGCCGGACGCTGAACACTGGCCTGCCCGCCGACCGGGCCGCCGCCGCCGCCGCGTCGCGCGCGCGTCACCACGATGTTGTCGTTGCCGGTCTTGTCCCCGGCGGCGCCGCGCGGCACGCAGCCCCCATGGAACGTCGCACGCTGCTCGCCGAGGTCCTGGGCACCGCCACGCTGCTGGCCGTCGTCACCGGCTCCGCTGAGATGGCCAGCCGGCTGGCACCGACCAGCCCGGCGCTGGCGCTCTTGTGCAACACGCTCGCCACCGGCGCCGGCCTCATCGCCCTCCTGACCGCCCTGGCTGACACCGGCGCGTCGCTGAACCCCGCCGCCACCGTGCTCGAGGTAGTCGCCGGCCGCATGGTCGTCGTCGTCGCCGTCGGCCGCGCGTTGGCCCAGACCGTGGGCGCCGTGCTGGGTGTCGTCGCCGCCCACGCGATGTTTGGGCTGCCGCTCGTCACCGTGTCGACGACGGCCCGCGCCGGCGCGCCGATGGTGCTGTCCGAGGCGCTGGCCACCGCGGGCCTGCTGGTCGTCGCCAGCCGCAGCGCCGCCCAGTCGCCGTCGCGCGTCCCCGTCGTCGTCGCCAGCTGGGTGGTGGCCGGCTACTGGTTCACGCAGTCGATGTGCTTCGCGAACCCGGCGGTGACGCTGGCCCGCGTGTTCACGGGCACCGCCGCGGGCATCGCACCGTCGTCGGCGGCGGGCTTCGTCGTCGGCGAACTTGGCGGCGTCCTGCTGGCCGCCGCCCTGCTGCGCGCGCTGGCGCCGTCCCCCGCGTTGACGCCTGTGGCGCACGAGCGCAAAGCCCTGCGCCGCACGACAGCGACGATGACGACGACGGCGACGACGGCTGCTCGACTCGGCGAGGAGACGACATGATCACGGTGCTCTTTGCCTGCGTCCACAACGCCGGCCGCTCGCAGATGGCCGCCGCCTGGCTGAACGCGCTGACCGACCCCGCGCGCGCCCGCGCCCTCTCGGCGGGCACGCAGCCCGGCACCCACGTACACCCCGAGGTCGTCACGGCGATGGCCGAGGTCGGCATCGACCTGTCGGCGGAAAAGCCCCGCTTCCTCGACGACGCGCTTGCCCGGCAGGCGACGTGGCTCGTGACCATGGGCTGCGGCGAGGCCTGCCCCGCCGTGCCCGGCCTGCGTCGGCTCGACTGGCCGCTGCCCGACCCCAGGGGGCGCTCCGTCGACGAGGTCCGCGCCATCCGCGACGACGTGCGCGCGCGCGTGCAGGGGTTCTTGCGCGAGCAGGGCGCGCTGCGCACCTGACCTGCGCCGCGCCGCGCCGCCCCGTCGACGAGGGCTGCGTCGTCGCGTCGGCGTCGCGGCTACGCTGCCGACGCCGACGTCGTCAAGGTCGACGTCGGCGGCGGCGATGGGGGCGGTGACGGGGTTCGTGGTCAGCCACGTCGTCGGCGCGGCCTGGTGGGCGCGACGGGCGACGACGGCCTGCAGGTCGACGCGGGTCATGCGCGCAACAACGACGTCGTAGACGGCATCCGGCAACGGTGGTGACGCGATCGTCCCGGCGTCGGTCTTGCTGTGGGCGGGGGCGACCGTGGTGGATCGCTCCGGGCGGTGGCTGTCTCGTCGGGCATGCACGATACGCTGAGCGTTCATCGGGTCAGGCCCACAGCGTTCGCTGCGGGCCGGTTGTCATGGAGCAGAGCATGAGAGCATCGGTGCTGGTGTCGGGAGTCGTGTTGTGTCTGGCGTCGACTACGCTGGCGCAGGCGCCGCCGATGATCCGCTGGGCCGAGCCGGTGAGCGGCCGGTGGGAGGATCCTCATCGGTGGGATCTCGGTCGGGTCCCCGGCCCCAGCGACCACGTGTTGATCGCCGGCGACGGTCCGGCCTTCACGGTGACCCTCGAGACGTCGCAGGAGATCGCTGCGATGACGGTCACCGGCGCCAGCGCGGCCCTCAAGATGGGCGACAGCAGCACCGGCAGCGCCGACTTCCGTGTAACCGTGCGTGACAGCGCGCTCGTCGATGGTCAGGTCACGCTCGTGTCGTGCGAGCAGCGCGCGAGCGCGGGGACGACGACGCAGCTGTCGGTGAGCAATGACTCCCTGAGCATCACGAAGGCGGGGGTCCTGAGCCTGCTCGGGTGTACGCCGACGTCGCCGCCGGTGGTCGTCACGGCCTCGGTGCGCAACGAAGGGCAGCTTCAGGTTAAACACGCGACGTCGCTGCAGGGGCCGCGCTTCACGAACGTGAGCGGCGCTGCCGTCAGCGGGGGGGCTCTGCTGTCTTTCGACGGTGAGTCCTCGACCAACGTGAACGAGGGGCTCTGGGCGCTGGAGGTCGGCGGTATCCGCTTGCAGCGTGGCAACGAGCTGACCCTGCGCGGCGGCACCGTGACCGGGACCGCACCGCTGGTCGCTGATGGCGGCACCGTCGTCGTTGACGGCGCGACGGTAGAGACCGCAATCGTGGCGCAGCAGAGCGGCGTGCTGCGGATGCAGCGGGGCGAGGTGGGTGAGCCGGTCCAGATCCGGAACGGTGGTCGCCTCGTCTTCGACGCCGGCTTCGCGGACGCGGGGTCGTTCCATCTGGCGGGCATCGACCCGGTGCTCGAGGGCGGCGTCGTGCCCACGAAAGTGAAGATCGTCATCGAGGCCGTCGCCGGCGGCACGCGGGCGTTCTTCGCCCAACCCACCAGCGTCCGTGGCGCGGTCAGCCTGACGGGTGCGCCGGGCACCGTTGGGGACGTCGGCCTTCAGATCAACACGGGGTCCCTGGTGGTCGAGGCGGGGGGCGTCGTGCAGGTCGAGCCCGGCGGGAGCGGCGTGCGTGCGGTGATCGGGCGCGTCGAGAGCGTCGGCCTCCTGCAGGCCGCCGCCGGCACCGAGCTCCGCTTCGAGGGTCCGGTGCACAACCGCTTCGACGGCGTCGCCAGCGGCGTCCTTGCCGGCGACGGCGGGCTGCTGTTCGGTGACGTCTTCGTGAATGAGGGGATCGTGTCGCCGGGCAGCGACGGCCCGGGCCTGCTCACGCTCGACGGCGCAGTCACGCTGCCCCGGCTCGACGTCGACGTCGGCGACCCGGCGGCGGGCGAGCAGCACGACCGCCTGCGCGTCACGCGCACCGCGACCCTGTCTGGCGCGCTGCACATCAGGCTCGTGAAGGGGTTCATCCCCACGGCCGGACAGGAGTTCGCGATCGTTCGCGCCACCGACGGCGTGCAAGGAGCCTTCACGTCGGTCGTCGGCGAGCTCGAGGGCGGTGCCACGGGCTTCGAGGTGATCACCACCGAGCAGGACGTCGTGCTGCGCGCGACCCATCAGCCGAGCTTCTCGCTGCAGGCGCCGGCGTCGGTGGTGGCCGGGGCCCCGTTCGCCGTCGGCGCCCGGGCGCTCAACGGGCTGCGCGCGGTCGACGGCACCTACGCCAACGTCGCGGAGCTGTCGGCCAGCGACCCCGGTGCCGTCATCGCGCCCACGACCCAGCGCGCCACGGCCGGTCTGGCCACGTGGACCGGCGTCGAGCTCCGCACCGCCGGCGTCCAGACGGTCGTGGTCAAGGACGTCGCGACGCCGACGCAGCGCGCCGAGCTGCGCGTCGCCGTCGAGCCTGCCGCCCTGTCCGCCACCAGCTCGCTGGTGACCGCGGCATCGACGTCGCTCGAAGCCAACGGCGTCGCCACCACGGTCGTCACCGTGGTGCCACGCGACGCCTTCGGCAACCGCCGCGGGCCCGGCGCCGTGGTGACGATGACGACCACCGCCGGGGCGCTGCTCGGCACGGTGCGCGACGCGGGCGACGGCACGTACACGCAGACGCTGCAGGTCGGGACGCAGCCGGGGACTGCGGTTGTCCGCGCCGCCGTCGCCGGGGTGCCGCTGCAGACCGAGGCCAACATCGCGCTCACCGCCGACGTCACGCCGCCCGACGCCGTGGTCCTTGCGAGCGAAGCGGTCGTCGGTCAAGCCGTGCGCGTGTCGTGGACGGCGGCCGCCGCGCCCGATCTCGCGCGCTACGTCGTCGTTGCCACGACGAGCACCGGCGCCGAGGTCGAGCAGCGCATCATCGCTGCGCCGACCACCGCCGCCGACTTCGTCACGTTGCCGTCGTGCGCTGCGCTCGACTTCACCGTGCGCCCTGTCGATCGAGCCGGCAACCTTGGCCAGCGCTCCAATGTCGTCGCCGTGACCACGCAGCGCGACGGCGCGCCCGAGGCCCCGAGCGGTCTCGACGCCGTCGCCGGGGACACCATCGTCACGCTGACCATCGGCGCGAGCCCCTCGTGCGACGTCGTCGAGCACCGCATCAAGCGCTCGCTCACGCAGGGCACCGGGTACGTGACGGTGGCCTCGCTGCCGGCAGGAGCGCTGCGGGTCGTCGATGACGGTGTGACCAACGGCGTCCGCACCTTCTACGTCGCCGTCGGCGTCGACGGCGATGGGAACGAGGGCGCCCCCTCCGACGAGGTCGAGGTGGTGCCCGGCCAGGCGCCGCCCGCCGAGGCCGTGCTGGGCTTCGTGGCGACGTCCCGCCCGGCTGGCGTCGTGGCGCTCTCGTGGTCGCCGCCTGTCGACGCGCCGACGGGGACCGCCTATCGCGTCTATCGTCAAGCCACGCCCTTCTCGCAGCCGGGTCTTGCGGCGCTGTTGACGACCACGACGGCCCTGGGCTTCGAGGACGCGCCGCCGTCGGACGGCGCGTGGTTCTACGCCGTCACCTGGCTCGACGAGCGCGGCCGGGAGAGCAAGCCGGCGCTCGGCTCGGCGGTCGCCGACCGCGTGGCACCGCGTGGCGTCCTGTCGTTGGGACGGTCGTCGCCGGTCGGCATCGGCGAGCATCCGCTGACGCTGACGTTGAGCGAGCCGCTCGCTGCGCCGCCGCAGCTCACGTTGCACGTGCCGCCCGCCGCGCCGCGCCCGGTCACGCTGGTCGTCGATCCCGCCGACCCCACGGTCTACGTGGGCGAGTTCGCGGTCGTCGAGGACGGCGTCGAAGGCCCCGCGCGCTTCGACCTCGCCGCGCGCGACGCCGCCGGCAATGAGAACATCAGCCTGACCGGCGACAAGCTCGACGTCGACGGCGCGCGCCCGACGATTACGCTGGCGACGACCGCAAAGTCGCCCGTCACGACGAAGGGCGTCGAGCTGACGCTCGCGTCGAGCGAGCCCTTGGCCACCACGCCCGCGCTGGCGTTCGTCTCGGCCACCGACGTGCGCTGGCCCGTCGACCTGACGGGCAGCGGCCTCCGCTTCGACGGCGTGCTCTCCGTAGGTCCGGACACCGGCGACGGCCCCGGTTCGTTCGTCGTGCGCGCCGAGGATCGCGCCGGCAACGCGGCGGTGGGGCTGGCCGGCCTCGGGTCCCTCGTCATCGACTTCAACGTGGGCCCCGTCGTGCGCCTCGAGGCGACCCCGTCGTCGACGAGCCTGCTCGTTGACGAGCCCCTCGACCTCGTGCTCGTCGCCCGCGACGCCCTCGACCGCATCGACGACTCGTACCGCGGCACGGTGCGCCTCACCGCCACCGATCCGACGGCGACGCTGGCCGACGACGTCCGCTTCGGCCCCGACTCCGGCGGCCGCGCGCCCGTGTCGGCTGCCGCGGTGTTCCGCCAGCCTGGCGAGTGGCTGCTGCTGGTGACCGACCTCGACGTGCCGTCCTTGCAGGCGACGCTGACCATCAAGGTGACTTCGACGTGTGGCGACGGTCGCCGTACGTCCGACGAGCGTTGCGACGACGGCAACGTGAGCGACGGCGACGGCTGCACGGGCGCCTGCACCTTCGAAGAGGGCTTTGCGTGCGGTGGCGAGGTCACCACGAGCTGCGAGCCGGTCTGCGGCGACGGCCTGCTGGTCGCGGGCGAGCGCTGCGACGACGGCGGCGTCGGCGACGGCGACGGCTGCACTGCGGCGTGCCGCATCGAGGTGGGCTTTGCGTGCACGGGCGCGCCCAGCGTGTGCGTCGCCGGCTGCGGCGACAGCGTCGTGATCGAGCCCGAGGCCTGCGACGACGGCGCAGCGGTCGACGGCGACGGCTGCTCGGCGGCCTGCGCCGTCGAGCCGGGCTTCACCTGCGAAGGCAGCCCCAGCGTGTGCCGCGCTCCGGGGTGCGGCGACGGCGTGCTCGACTGCGACGGCGGCGAGCGCTGCGACGACGGCAACCGCGACGACGGCGACGGCTGCACCGCCGCCTGTCTGCGCGAGCAGCCGTCGACGGTGCGCTGGCTGGCCCAGGCCGGCGAGGCGCCGTCGGCGTGCGGCGGCTGGGCGTCGGGCGCGCCGCCGCAAGACGGCGACGCGGTGATCGTCGACGGCGCGGCCACCGCCGACCTGCCGCTGCCGGCGGTCAGCCTCGCGTCGCTGGTGGTCGAGCCCGGCTACCCGGGCACGGTGACGCTGGCCACGAACGCCAGCGGCGCACAGGCGTTCGTCGCCAGCATCGACGTCGCCAGCGGCACGCTCGCCACGGCCCCTTCGGGCTTCACGGTGGTCGGCGGGGTCGTCGTGCGCGGCACCGCGCGCCTGCGGGTCTCTCCGGGCGATGCGGCCGCGCTCGTCGCTGACGGCGGCTCCGGTGCTGGCTCCGGTGCTGGCGCGGCGCTCGTGGTGCGCGCCGACCTCGTCCTGCAGGACGACGGCGTGCTCGACGCCGCCGACGGCGTGCTGGTGCTCGCCCCGGCCGCCACGACCTTCGTGCGCTTCGGCGTCACGGCTGCGGCGCCCGTCACCGTCGGCGACCTCGTCTTCGCCCCGTCGGGCATCGAGGACGAGCAGCCCACCGTCGACCTCACCATCGTCGTCGACGCGCCGCTGACCGTGGCGCGCCAGACGCTGGTGCGGTCGCAACCGGCGTCCGCGACGACCACGCTGATCGCCGGGCCGTCGGGCGCGCTGCGCACCCGCGACCTGCGCACCCTGGGCGGCGGCGATACCCCGGGTTCGATCGTGGTGCAGGACCTGCCGCTCGCCTTCACCGGCGCGCTGGTGCTCGACGACCCCGCCGTCGCGTGGCGCGCGCCCATCGAATTCGCCGGCTCCCGCGGCGCCGCCCGCGTCAGCGTCGACGGTGTCCGCGTCGTCGCGCGCGCCGGCCTGCTGACCCTTGACGCGGACGCGGGGGCGCGCCTCGCCGGCTTGTCCGCCCGCGGCGGCAGCGTCGTCGTGCGCGGCGGCCTGAGCGCCGACGTCGTCGACGCCAGCGACGACGGGCAGCTGCTCGTGCAAGGCGACGCCGACGTCGGCGCGCTCACCATCGCCGGCGGCCGCTTCGTCGCCCCGGCGCAGACGGCCGTGCGGCGCGCGCTCGTCGTCGACGACCCGCGCGGGTTCGTCGCGGGCCGCGGGCGCGTCACGCTGGGGGTCCCCGCACCCACGTCGGGCCTCTTCCAGATCCAGCTCGATGAGCCGTGCGCCGTCTCTGGCACCGCCAACTTCCACGACCTGACGCTGACCGGTGACGCCGTCGAATTCGCCCCCGCCGCCGCGCTCACCGTCGCCGGCACGTGGACCGCCCGTGGCACGCCCGAGCGCCCGCTGTCGCTGCGCAGCGCCGTGCCCGGCGAGCCGTGGGGGATCACCCCGCGCGGCCCCGTCGACCTCGACCACCTCGTCGTGCGCGACTCGCACAACCGCGGCGCCGTCGCGCTCGACCCGCCGTCGTGGACCGACGCCGGCGGCAACGTCGGCTGGGGCGCCGTCGACGGCTGCGCCGGGCTGGTCGCCTCCGACGGCGACGTCGTGCTCGCCGACGACGCCGCTGTGGCTGCCTTCGCCGCAAGCGGCGTGCAGTGCGTGCGCGGCGACCTCGTGCTGACCGGCAGCGTCACCGCCGTGTCGCTGCCCGGCGTCGTGCGCATCCTCGGCGCGCTGCGCATCGAGGGCACCACCGACCTCGGCGCCGTGGCGCTCCCCGGCCTCGAGGACGCCGCCGCCGTGATCGTCACCGACAACGGCGGGCTGCAGAGCCTCGAGCTCGGCGGCCTGCAGGTCACCGGCGACCTCACGCTGGCGGGCAACGGCGCGCTCACCACCGTCGACCTGGGCGCGCTCGTCGACATCGACGGCGACCTGACCGTGACCGACAACGACGCGCTCGCCACCCTCGAGCTCGGAGCCCTGCACAACGTGGGCGGCGACCTCCTCATCGACGACCATGACGCGCTCGCGAGCCTCGAGCTGTCGGCGTTGGCCACCGTCGGCGGCGACCTGACGCTGAGCGGCAACGACGCGCTCGCCAGCGTCGAGCTCGGCGTCACCGAGATCGGCGGCTCGCTGTCGGTGGTCGACAACGACGCGCTGGTCGAGCTGGCCGTCGCGTTCCTGCGCGCGGTCCTCGGCGACCTGTTCGTCGGCGATAACGACGCGCTGGCCGCGCTGGTGCTGGCGGCGCTGCAGCAGGTGGGCGGCGACGCCGCGATCACCGGCGGCAGCGACGTCGACGTCTTCGTCGTGCAGCTGAGCAGCCTGCAGGACGTCGGCGGCGGCACCCTCGAGGTCGGCGCCGCCGACGGCGGTCAGCTGGCGCTCGACGTCGGCGCGCTCGACACGGAGTCGACAAGCCTCGAGGTCGAGGGCGAGCTGACCGGCGGCTCGCTGGTGCCGCCCGGCGCCTGCGACGCTGGCTGCGACGTCTGCGGCGACGGCGTGCGCGGCGCGAGCGAGCAGTGCGACGACGACAACGCCGCCGACGGCGACGGCTGCAGCGCCGCCTGCGTGGTCGAGGTCGGCTTCACCTGCGCCGCGCGCGCAAGCGGCGACGCCGAAGACGCCTGCGTGCCCGACGGCGACGGCGACGGCGTGGCCGACGCCGCCGACGTCTGTCCCACCGTGGCCGACCCCGCGCAGCAGGACGAGGACGGCGACCGCCGCGGCGACGCCTGCGACGTCGACGACGACGACGACGGCGTCAAGGACGCGCTCGATAACTGCCCGTCGCGGGCCAACGCCGAGCAGCGCGACCGCGACGGCGACGGCACCGGCGACGCCTGCGACGACCCGCCGCCGCCGGCCACCTGCGGCGGCGACGCCGTGGCCGACGACGCCGACGGCGACGGCACCGGCGACGGCTGCGACGACGACGTCGACGGCGATGGCGTCGTCGACACCGTGGACGTCTGCGTCGGCGCCGCCGACGCGGCGCAGGGCGACGCCGACGGCGACGGCACGGGCGACGCGTGCGACGACGACGACGACGGCGACGGCGTCGCCGACGGTGACGACCCGTGCCCGCTGGTCGCGGGCGCCACCGGCTGCCAGGGCGACCTCGACGGCGACGGTGTCTTCGACGACGACGACGCCTGCCCGGTGGGGGCCGACGCCGCGCAGGCCGACGCCGACGGCGACGGGCTGGGCGACGCGTGCGACGCCGACCAGGATGGCGACGGCGTGCCGCGGGGCGCCGACGTCTGCCCGACGGTGGCCGACGCCGAGCAGCAGGACAGCGACGGCGACGGCATCGGCGACGCGTGCGACGAGTGCCGCGACGAGCCGGGCGACCTGCCGGGCCGCCCGTGCGCCGACGAGCCCGCGGGCGTCCCGCCCGACGCCGTGGTGCCCGAGACGGAGTCCTGCGCGAGCGGCGCCATGCCGTCGCCGCTGTCGCTGCTGCTGGCGCTGCTCGGCGTGTGCGCCGGGTCGCGTCGTCGGGGGCGGGCCGCGGGCGCGCGGGCAGCGCGGGCAGCGCGGCCGGCGGCGTCGGTGGGGGCGACGCCGGGCGCGGGCGCGCTCGGGACCGCAGCGACGGTCGCGGCGACGGTCGTGGCGACCTTCGGGCTCGTGGCCGACGCGGCGCACGCGCAGGCGACGGCGCCGACGCGCTGGGCGCCGGTCGCCGGCGACGCCTTCGCCGACCCGGCGAACTGGACCGGCGGCGCCGTGCCCGGCGCAGGCGACGACGTCGTCATCGACGCCGCCAGCCCGCCGTGCGCCGTCGCTGGCGTCGTGCGTGTGCGCAGCGTGCAGCTCGACGGCGTGCTGCGTGGCGACGGCGGCGCCCGCGTGGTGACCACGGCGTCCTTCGTCGCCGGGGCCAACGCGCAGGTCGAAGGCGGGATGGCGGTGCAGGCTGACGGCGGCGTCGTCGTTGTCGACAACGCTGCGCGGGTGCCGTCGGTCGCCGCCACCGGCCCCGACGTCACGCTGACGCTGGCCGGCGCCGTCGACGTGGTCGACGTCGCCGCCGGCGCGGTGGTGGTGTTCGACGAGTGCCGCGGCGCCGGCGCGGTCAACGTCGACGCCGCCGCGGTGGTGGTGGTGGACGGCCCGTGCGCGCCGTCGTCGTGGACGCAGCGGGGCGGCCAGTCGTTGTGGCGCGCCGGGTCTGCCGGCGCCGACGCCTTCGTGCTCGGCGCGCTCGACGCGGCGGCGGGCGTGATCGTCGTCGAGGGCGAGCTGCGGGTGACCGGGGCGCTCCTGCGGGTGGCGCCGCCGGCGACGCTGGCGCTGGATGCCGCGGCGCTGGTGCTCGACAGCGCGGCGGTGACGGTGGACGTCGCGGCGCCGCTGTCGGCGGCGGCGGTGGTGGTGGCCCAGGCCGGCGCTGACGTCGGCGTGGCGCTGGGCGGCGGCTTTGCGGTGTCCGGTGGCTTCACCGCGGTGGGCAGGCCGGCGTCGCCCATCGTGCTGCGCGGCGCCGCCCCGTCGTCCTGCCCGCCGGCGGGGTGCGCGTCGACGTGGTCGTTGCGGGCGCAGGGGCTGCTCGATCTGCGCTACGTCGTGCTGCGCGACGCGGCCAACGGCGGGCCGGTGCGGGCGCTGTCGCCCGAGACCGTTGACGGCGGCAACAACGTCGGCTGGCAGGCGCCGCCGGCGGCGTGCGGCGGGCGCCCGGCGGTGCTCGGACCGGTGGTGTTGGCCGACGCCGCCGCCGTGGCGGCGTTCGACTCCTCGGGGATCACGTGCATCGACGGCGACCTGCAGATCGCGGGCGCGGTCAACGTCGTGACGCTGCGCTTCCTCGAGGTGGTGACCGGCCGCATCCTCGTCGCGCGCGTGGCGGCGACGGTGGTGTCGTTCGACGCGCTGACGGCCGCGGGCGACGTCGCCGTGCAGGGCAACACCGCGCTGCAGGGCATGGAGCTGGGCGCGCTGCAGGACGTCGGCGGCAGCCTGATCGTCGACCACAACGACGCCCTGGGCGTGCTCGAGCTCAGCGGCCTGCAGACCGTCGGCGGCGACCTCGTCTTCACTGACAACGACGGCTACGCGGCGCTATCGCTGCCGCCCGCCGGCTACGGCGGCGCGGTGACCATCGGCGACAACGAGGAGCTGACCACGGTGAGCCTCGGCGTGGGCAGTGACGTCGGCGGCGACGTCACGGTGACCGGCAACGTCGCCCTGGCGACGCTCCAGCTCGGCATGGGAGGCGCGGGCGGCGACCTGCTGGTGGCGCAGAACCCGTCGCTCGGCGCCCTTGACCTCGGCGGCGTGCAACAGACCGGCGGCTCGTTGACCATCACCGGCAACGACGCGCTCACGACCATCGAGGCCGGGGACCTGCAGAGCGTCGGCGGCAGCCTGGACCTCGGCGGCAACGACGCGCTCGCGCAGGCCGACCTTGGCGGCCTGGTACAGGTGCTCGGCAACTTCACCGTGGTCGACAACCCGGCGCTCGTCACGCTGGTGCTCACCACGCTGGCGCTGATCGGCGCCGACTTCGTCTTCGTCGACAACACCGCGATGATCACCCTCGACCTCTCGGCCCTGCAAGGCATCGGCGGCGACTTCGTCGTCACCGGCAACGACTCGCTGACGAGCATCGAGGCCGGATCGCTCGAGTCCGTCGGCGGCTCGCTGCAGGTCGAAGGCAACGGCAGCCTCGCCACCATCGACCTCGCCGCGCTCGACAGCGTCGGCGGCGAGCTCGACATCGGTGAGAACGCCCCCGGCGCCGACGTCGGCCTCGGCGACCTCGACAGCGTCGGCGGCACCCTGAGCGTGCAGGGCGACGTCACCCTGCCGCCCGGGCAGGCCTGCGACGCGCAGGGCCGCTGCGGCGCCGTCTGCGGCGACGGCATCGTCGTCGCCGACGTCGAGGCCTGCGACGACGGCAACCAGCAGGACGGCGACGGCTGCTCGGCCGTGTGCGCGCAAGCGCGCGGCTTCTTGTGCGTCACTCCCGGCGCCGCCTGCCTGCCCGACGCCGACGACGACGGCGTCGCCGACGCCTTTGACGTCTGCCCGCGCGCCCCCGACTTCGATCAGCGCGACACCGACGGCGACGGCGCGGGCGACGCCTGCGATCGCGACGACGACGACGACGGCGTCGCCGACGTCTTCGACGGCTGCCCGCGGGTGGCCGACGCCGCCCAGCGCGACGAAGACGGCGACGGCACCGGCGACGCCTGCGACCCCGACTTCCGCGGCGAGGCCCCCGCGGGTGACGCCGACGGCGACGGCGTCGGTGACGACGCTGACGTGTGTCCGGCGGCGGCCGACGCCGCCCAGGGCGACGCCGACGGCGACGGCGCCGGCGACGCCTGCGACGACGACGACGACGGCGACGGCGTCGCCGACGGTGACGATCCGTGCCGCCTCGTCCCGGGCGCCGACTGCGCCGGCGACGCCGACGGCGACGGCATCAGCGACGAAGACGACGCCTGCGCGCTGTTGGCCGGCGACGGCGAAGGCGGCGACGCCGACGAGGACGGCCTGGGCGACGCCTGTGACGCCGACGACGACGGCGACGTGGTCACCGACACGCTCGACAACTGTCGGCTGACGTTCAACCCGAGCCAGGCCGACCGCGACGACGACGGCGTGGGCGACGCCTGCGACCGCTGCTTCGACGTCGACGACATCGCCGCCGGCGAGCGCTGCGTGGTCGACGACATCGGCTGCGCCGCCGGCGGTGTGCCCTGGGCGTGGGCGCTCGGGGCCCTCGTGCTGGCGGCGGGCGAGCGACGTCGACGCGCGAGCGCCTGAGCGCGCTTCCCCTGCTCGGAGTGCCGAGTCCGACAGGCGCTCGAGCAGGAGCTCGCCGCCGAGCCCGATCAAGACGAGTCCCCCACGACGTCGAGCCGCTGGCCGAGCCGCGCACCGAACCGCCGCCCGAGGAAGAGCCCGGCCGCGCTGAGCGCCGCTGTCGTCACACCGAGGGTCGACAGCGCGACGCCGAGCTCGGCGCCGAGCAGCGGCAGGGGCAGCCCCGCGGCCAGCGCGTCGATGGTCGTCGCCACCGCGAGGGTCAAGAGCACCTTCACCGCGAACGGATCGTCGACGTCGCCCTGTTCGTCTTCTTTCTCTGCGTCGTCGCGGGCCTCCCACGGCATCTTGGCGCCGAGGCCGGCGCACAGCACAAAGGCCACTCAGTGATCGACGCGGGCGAGCCGGTCGCCCACCTGCTCGCCCACCAGCGTGCCGAGCCCCCAACCGAGCCGCGGCATCAGCGCCTGGAACCCGCCGAACAGGCCCGCCACCAGCAACACATGGCGCGTGGCGATCCGCGCCACCGCCATCGCCCGCGCCGCCGCCACCGCCGTGGCGGCCATGGCCAGACCGAGAGCCAGCAGCAGCAGCGAACGCGGCGACGTCGTCCCGCTGTTGCCAACCGCGCCGTCGCCAGCAACCCCGTCGTCGCCAAGGACCCGGTCGGCCGACCTGTCCCGCCACCGCCCCGATCTGTCCGCAACGCCGCGCCCGGTCGTACGCTGACATGCCATCCCGGCCGCGCGAGGTCCCATCCATGAACGTGCTCGGCTCCCCCCGCCCGCTGCCCATCCTGCTGTCGGGCGTCGTCGTCAGCGTCGTCACGGGCGTCGTCGCCTGGCACGCCGCCGATGCCCTGCGCCTCGCGCCGACGCTGTCGCCGGCGCCCGACGTCGCCGTGCCCCTGCACGTGCCGCGCACCGTCCCCGCTGGGGCGCCCCAGGGACCGACGCCCGAACAGGTCGCCGAGGCGCAGCGCTGGTGGAGGGACGACGTGACCGCCCAGCAGGGCGCCGACACCGTCACGGTGCACTGCGACTACGACCCCGACGTCGACCTCTACCGGATCCAGCGCGTCATCATCACCTGGACCCGCCAGCAGAAGGACGGCACCGTCACCGCGGTCGGCAGCCTCGCAGAAGACCATGGCAGCTATGAGTTCCACACGTTCGACGAGCGAGCCTTCGGCGACCGCAACCACGACGGCGTGCGCGACGTGCTTGTGCGAAGGGCTACCGGCGGCAATTGCTCCACGTGCGAGCGCCCCGCGCTGCTGCAGCCGAAGGACGGCAAGCTCGTTGATCTGCTCGACGTCCCGTGGCTGCAGCAGGACTACCGCTGGCCCCACGAGCTCCGCGACGTCGACCAAGATGGACGCGACGAGCTGGTGCTGCGCGACGTGTCGCATGCGCTGGCGTGGGAGAACGACGGCAGCGCCGTGTCGCCCGCGGTGGAGTACGTCGCCGAGCTGACGCGGCGCGGGCCCGTGCCCGCCCCCGCCTCGCCCCACATCGCGCGCCAGCGTCGCGAGGCCCTCGCCGACTACCGCAGCGCCCGCAGCGCCCACGACGACACCGGCGTCATCGACGCGGTCATCCGCCTCGCGATGCTCGAGACCGCCGGCGCCCCCCACGACTTCGAGGCGGCCCTCGCCCGGGTGCGCCAGCGCCTCGCCGACGCCCACGTCGGTGACGCCCACCGGTTCGACGTCCAGAGCCTCGAGTCGCGCCTCCGCCGGGTCACCGCCGAACTCGTGGTCCCGGACTGAATCCGTCCGAGCCGGACGAGCGACCCAGCGCGACCCCGTGCCGTGCCGTGTCCCGGCGGCGGTCCGTGTCCCGCCGTGTCCCGCGCCGCCGCGCCGTCATCTACGTCCGCGCCGTCTATGCCGCCGTCTATGCCGTCGCCGACGCGGTCGTGGACGTGTGCTCGTCCGTCGCCGGCACCCGCGCCGGCGGCGCCGAGAACTCGGCGAGGCGGGCCTCGGCGTCGGCGCCGAACAGCAGGGCGGCGACGTCGCGCAGGGCGGGCTCGGCGAGCAGCGCGTCACGGCCGCGGGTCTGCAAGAGCCGCGTGCGGCGCCGCAGATAGTCGTCGAGGGTCGTCACCATCTCCTTGCGGCCGGCGTAGGCGACCTCGCAGCGCAGGTCGGGCGCGCCGGGCAAGGCGGGCTGTCGCGCGGCCGGGTCGCGCTCGAGCTCGTCGAGCAGCAGCACGGCGTCGTCGCCGTAGCGGCGCCACAGGCGGGCGGCGATGGACTCGTCGAGCGCGGCCTGGTGGTCGAGGGTGCCAAGGCCGAGGGCGGCGGCGCGGGCCGCGTAGCGGGCGCGGACGTCGTCGCCGGGCTCGCCGTACCATGGGGCGTGCGGCGACGGCACGGCGACGCCGAGGCGCTGGATGGTGCGCGCGATCTCCTCGCCGATGTTCACGCAGTCGGTGAGCTTGCCGCCGTAGACAGACACGTGACGTCGCGCGCCGTCGACATCGAGCACGTGCTTGCGCGACAGCTGGAACCAGTCGCGGTTGCCACCACCGCCGCTGTCGGCGCCGACGACGAGGGGGCGCACGCCGCAGCGCTCGGCGATCACGTCGTCGGCGGTCAGCGGGCGCGGCAGGCGCAGGCGCTTGTTGATGTTCTCGAGCACGAAGGAGCGGTCGTCGTCAGCGACGTGGGTGTCCGGCGACGGTACGCGCGTGTCGGTGGTGCCGACGCAGGTGCGATCGCCCATGGGGATCACGAAGAACAGGCGACCGTCGTCAGCGAAGAACGTCAGCACGCGATCGTGGGGCGTCAAGCGCGGCACGATCAGGTGGATGCCCTTGCTGAACACGTGGCGGTGCGCCGTCGTCGTCGTCGTCAGCTGGTTGTGCGCGTCGACCCACGGGCCCGCGGCGTTCACCAGCGCGCGCGCCTTCGTCGTCCACGTGCGGCCGCTGCGCACGTCGCGCAGCTGCACGTGCCACAGGCCGTCCTGCCAGCGCGCGCCGAGGCTCTCGACGTAGTTCACAGCGACGGCGCCGTGGCGCAGCGCGCGTCGCACGAAGGTCCACACGAAGCGCGCGTCCAGATCGGGCAGGATGGCGTCGGAGTACTCGAAGCCACCGACGCTGTGCTGCACGTCGATGGTGGGCTCCTCGGTGGCGATGGTGGAGCGCGACAGCAGGCGCGGCCGCCGCGTGAAGAAGTTGCCAATGAACCAATAGAAGAGCGCGCCGGCGTACAGGAACCAGCGGCCATGGCGGAAGCCGCGCTCGAGGCTCACGTAGAAGCGCATCTCGCGCACCTGCGACGGCATCGCGCGCAGCAGGTGGTTTCTGGACGTGCACAGCTTGCGGACCAGCCCGAACTCGTAGCTCTCGAGGTACTTGATGCCGCCCCAGGCGAGGTAGCTCGAGCTCGAGCTTGTGACGCTGGCGAAGTCGCCGCGGTCGACGAGGGCGACCTTCACACCCCGCGACTGCAGCGCCGCCGCCGCCACGGCGCCGTTGATGCCGCCGCCGACGACGAGCACGTCCACCGTCGCGTCGACCAGCGAGTGAAGCAGGGGGTCGCGAGCGCTCATGGGGGGTCCTTAGCAGGAACATCGCCGGCTGCGTCGACCCCTTCGGGCCCGGTCCTCGATATCGCCGGTCGCGCGCGCTTTCGGCCGATGAGTCGGCGCCCGCGCGGCGTGCTCCGGCGGACCCGATCGGCCCGAACGCTGTCGACCAAAGGACGCGCGGCTCGACGGCGTGGCGCTGTCATCGCCACCTGCGCGTCGGCGCCGTGTACGCGTTGGTTGGTGTAGCGCGCCCGCGGGAGTGTCGCGTCCACCTGCTTCCGCGTGGTCGCCGCCCTGATCGTGTGCGGTGGCGTCGTGGTCTTTCCACTGAGCGCGGCGGCCACCCGGTGCGACGACGACTCCGACTGCGCCAAGGACGAGCTGTGTCTGTCGGGCCTTTGTCGCGCGATGGGCGAAGGCGAGGGCGAGGCCGAAGAGAGCAACCTCGCGATAGACGGCGTCGGCTTCATCCTGTCTCACGGTGAGGATTGCGACGGCGGCGACCCGGCGCGCTGGATCGGGGTGACCGGCCTCGTCGAAGCCGACAGCGATGGCTTCGGGGGCGCCACGGCGGCGGAGATCTTTCACTCGCCGGCGAGCTACGCGGCGCTGTCGTTCGTCTCGGGCGACTGCGACGACAGCGACGCGCGCGCGCGTCCCGGCGCTGGCGCCACGGCGCGCAGCCGCGGCTCGTTCAACTGGGGTTGTGGCGGCACCGAGACGACGACCCTCGGCCCCCAGTCGAACCACACCAGCTGCACCGTCGTGCCGCCCTGCTCGCCGGCGACACAAGGCACCGTGATCCTCCCGTGCGGGAACGGGGCCACCGTGGGGCGCTGCGCGGTCGACGATGCCGGCCTCGGCGGCACGAGCTCGCCGGCGACGGTCGGGCCGCAGATCTGTCGCTGAGGCGCTCGGCGTCATTGTGCGCTGTCCGTGGAGCCCGGCGAGTTGCATCCCGTGGCGCCGTCGGGGAAGAGTCGACCGTCACCGCCCGCTCAGGAGGCTTGATGTCCGACGTCGACGCGCTCGTGGATGCCATTGCACAGAAGGTGGCCGGCCAACTCGGCGTACAGCTGCCGTCGTCGGGCGGCGGCCACCACCACCACCACCCTGCGCGCGGCAAGGACGTCGGCAGCGACCCGTCGTCGCCGTGCGACGCCACCGACGCCACCTGCACCGGCTGCGGCTACTGCGTCACGCGCAAGGAGGGCGTCGTCGACACGCTGGTGTCCATCGGCGCGGCGCGCGTCGGCGCCGCCGCCGGGGGCATCAAGCCCAAAGACGGCATCGCGGCGATGATCGACCACACGCTGCTGAAGCCCGACGCCACCCGCGCCGACCTCGAGAAGGTCTGCGACGAGGCGCGCAAGTGGCAGTTCGCGACGGTGTGCGTGAACGCGAGCAACATCCCGCTGGTCGCCAAGCTGCTCGCCGGCAGCGGCGTGAAGCCCATCGCCGTCGTCGGCTTTCCGCTGGGCGCCATGACGCCGACCGCCAAGGCGTTCGAGGCGCGCGAGGCGGTGCGCAACGGCGCGCGCGAGATCGACATGGTGGTGAACATCGGCGCGCTGAAGTCAAAGGACTACCAGACGGTCTTCGACGACATCTGCCGAGTCGTCACCGCGTCGCGCCCGTGGCCGGTGAAGGTTATCCTCGAGACGGGTGGCTTGAACAACGACGAGAAGATCGTAGGTTGCGCGCTCAGCAAGGCCGCGGGTGCGGCCTTCGTGAAGACGTCGACAGGCTTCGGCCCCGGCGGCGCCACCGTGGAGGACATCGCGCTCATGCGCCGCATCGTCGGCGGCGACATCGGCGTGAAGGCCTCGGGCGGCGTGCGCTCCACCGAGGACGCGTTGAAGATGCGCGAGGCCGGCGCCGACCGCATCGGCGCCTCGGCCTCGGTGGCCATCGTCACCGGCGCCAAGTCCGACGCCAAGTACTGACCATGCGTCGCGCTGCGCTGCGCCTCGTGGCCGCGGGTGTCGCCGTCGTGGGCGCGGCGATGGCGTGCATGCCGCCGCCGCCGTCGTCGTGCGAGCCCGGCTGCGCCACCGCCGAGCCGGCGTGCGACGACGGCTGTCCGGCCGTCGCCAGCGCGCTGTGCCTGCAGGGCGCGTGCGTGCCCGTGCTCGACGGCACCGTCGACGTGGTCGTCGACGCCAACGTCGACCGCCGCACCGCCGGCGTGGTCGCGCTGCTGGTGGCCGTCGTCGACGCCCGCGTGGCCGACTGCGGCGCCATCGCCGACGTCGCCAGCGCGCTGGGTGTCCTTGCGGGCAACCGCTTCGCGGTGTCGGGCGGCACGTTCCACGAGGATCTGGCGGGCGGCCTGGTGCCGCCGGGCGACGTGGTCGTCGCCGTCGACGCCATCGACGACGCCCAGGCGGTGCTGGCGCACGGCTGCACGGCCGCGCAGGCCGCCGGCGACCGCGTCGACGTGCTCGTCGCCGTCGAGCCCTGACGAGCCCGAAGCGACCAGAAGCATCGAAGCTCCGACGAGCCGATGAGCGGAAAAAAAATGTCCGCGCGGGCGCTGCCATGCCGACGTGGACAGCGGAAGCGCTGACGAGGCGAACAGTAGAAGAAAGCAATCGCGCGAGGGCGGCCTCGTCATCGTGGACAGCCGAAGCGACCCGCGCGCCACAGCCAACGACGGCGGCGTAGCGACGCTGTGCGACTGCGGGGCCCGGGGCGCTTCGGCGTCTGGGCGCTCGGCCCCTTGCGCCGGCGTTTCCGAAGGGGTTCGGCGCAACGCATCCCTTCGGTCGCGCCGAAGGCGTCGGTGGCCATGCGCAGCAGCGCGCAGCGCAAGAGCGTCGAGCGAGAAAACCTCGACGGAGACCGAGACGCTCGCAGCGCCAAGGGAGGAGCGGCACGGCGAGGGGAGCAGCCGGAGAAGGGGGCGGCGCAAGAGCGTCGAAAGAGAAGACCTCGATGGCGACCGAGACGCTCGCAGCGCCAAGGGAGGAGCGGCACGACGAGGGGAGCGGCCGGCGAAGGCGGCAGCCCAGAGGCGTCGAAAGAGCAGACGTCGGCGAAGACCGAGACGCTCGCAGCACCAAAGGAGGAGCGGCGCGCAGCGAGAAAGTTCAGAGCTGACGAAAGGACCGCTTGCGCAACGAAGGCGGCTCAGCGTCGACCTCGTAGCGCCGGTCCTCGAGCAGATCGAGGAAGTCGACAAGGTCACAAGCGCGGTCGAGGAGCAGACGAACCCGCGGCTCCCACTCGACGGACATGAACTGGCCTGAGGCGAAGGAGCAGGGCCGCATGACGCCCTCGGGGTCGGCGGCGCCGTCGGGCAGGGGCCCCTTGGTGGGCAGGAAGAGCCCGGGCGTCGCCTGCACGCGCAGGACGAGCACGCCGCGCTTGTAGCACCAGAATTCCGGTGCACCGGCGGTGGCGGCAGGCGGCGTCGACGACGTCACGCTCCCATGATGCAGCGACCTCGGCGGCGGCTCAACCGGCGCGGGCGGGTGGGTGTTCCCCGCACGCCGGATCGGGGGGGAGGGCGATCACGGCCGCGGCGGGAACAGCGCGGGCAAGGGCGGCGTTGTCGACGACGAGGGAGGTGCTATGCGGCGCCCCGAACCACTTGCAAGCGGCGAGACGAGGACCATGGACACCTTCATCATCGATGGCGGCCAGCGGCTGTCGGGGACGATCACCGTCGAGGGCAACAAGAACGCGGCGCTACCGCTCCTGTGCTGCGTGCTGCTGACCGACGAGCCGGTGGTGCTGTCGAACGTGCCGCGCATCCGCGACGTGCACACGATGCTGTCCCTGCTGCAGGAGCTCGGCGTCGAGGCCGTCGAGGAGGCGCGCACGCGCTTTTGCCTGACGGCGAAGGACATCAAGACGACGACGCCGCAGCGGGAGCTGTGCAGGCAGATGCGGGCGAGCTTCGCGCTGGCGGGGCCGCTGCTCGCCCGCACGGGGCGCTGCACGCTGCCGGTGCCCGGCGGCGACCGCATCGGCCGTCGTCCCGTCGACACGCACATCGCCGGGCTGCAGCAGTTGGGCGCCATCATCGACGTGTTCCCCGACCGCTACGAGATGCAGGCCCCCCGGGGTCTGCGCGGCGCCGACATCTTCCTCGAGGAGATGAGCGTCATGGCCACCGAGAACATCGTCATGGCGGCGACGCTGGCGAAGGGAACGACGACCATCCGAAACGCCGCCAGCGAGCCCCACGTGCAGGACGTCTGCCGCCTGCTCGTCGCCATGGGCGCCAGCATCGAGGGCATCGGCACGAACACGCTCGTCGTCACCGGCGTGGCGTCTTTGCGCGGGGCGCGGTTCGAGACCGGGCCGGACTACCTTGAGGTGGGCAGCTTCGTCGCGCTGGCGGCCATGACGAGGTCGCCGCTGTTGATCCAGAAGGCGCGCCCCGACGACCACCGCATCACCGCCATCGCGTTTGCGAAGCTCGGCGTGCACTGGGAGGTGCGCGGCGACGACATCTTCGTGCCGGCCGACCAGGAGCTCGTCGTCAAGCACGGCCTGCACGGCGCGGTGGCGCGCATCCACGACGCGCCGTGGCCGGGGTTCCCCGCCGACCTCGTCTCCATCGCCGTCGTGCTGGCGACGCAGGCCAAGGGCTCGGTCTTGATCCACGAGTGGATGTACGAGTCACGGCTGTACTGGGTCGACAAGCTCATCGCGATGGGCGCGCGCATCACCGTGTGCGACCCGCACCGCTGCATCGTCGAGGGCGGCGTGCCCCTGTACGGCCAGACGATGTCGTCACCGGACATCCGCGCCGGCATGGCGCTGCTGCTCGCCGCGCTCGTCGCCGACGGCAAGAGCGTCATCCAGAACGCCCAGCAGATCGACCGCGGCTACGCGAACATCGAAGCGCGGCTGCGCGCCATCGGCGCCCGCATCGAGCGGGTGTGACCGCCTGACGCCGACACCGTCGGCGTTGTCGTCGTCGTCGCGACGTGGCAGCAGGCCGCCATGCGATATGACCCGTCCGCAATCGAACCGAAGTGGCAGGAGCAGTGGGACAACGCGCGCGCCTTCGCGACGCCGACGAGCTTGGCTGACCTGTCGGGCAAGCCGAAGTTCTACGTGCTCGACATGTTCCCGTACCCGTCGGGCGCCGGCCTGCACGTCGGCCACCCCGAGGGCTACACCGCCACCGACGTCGTCGCGCGCCTGAAGCGAATGCTCGGCTTCGCGGTCCTGCACCCGATGGGCTGGGACGCCTTTGGCCTGCCCGCCGAGCGCGCCGCGGTGCGCGAGGGCATCCACCCTGCCATCATCACCAAGCGGAACACCGACAACTTCCGTCGTCAGATCAAGCGGCTGGGGTTCTCCTACGATTGGGACCGTGAGATCGACACCTCGTCGAAGGAATACTATCGCTGGACGCAGTGGATCTTCCTGCAGCTGCACAAGAAGGGGCTGGCCTATCTCGCCGAGGTGCCGGTGAACTGGTGCCCGGCGCAGGGCACCGTGCTCGCCAACGAAGAGGTCAAGGACGGCAAGTACGTTGAGACCGGGGATCCTGTCGAACGCCGGACGATGAAGCAGTGGATGCTGAAGATCCCGTTGTACGCCCAAAGGCTGCTTGACGACCTCGACGGCCTTGACTGGCCCGACGGCGTCAAGGAGATGCAGCGCAACTGGATCGGGCGCAGCGAGGGCGCCGAGATCGACTTCGCCGTCGTCGTCGACGCCGGCGCATCGAGGCCGACGTTCCGCGTGTTCACGACGCGGCCCGACACGCTGTTTGGCGCGACCTACTGCGTGCTGGCCCCTGAGCACGCGCTGGTCGATGCGATCACGACGCCGGTGCAGCGCGCCGCCGTCGAGGCGTACGTGACGGCGGCGAAGCAGAAGACCGACCTGGCACGCACCGACCTCGCCAAGGACAAGACCGGCGTCTTCACCGGCAGCTACGCGCTGAACCCGGCGACGGGCGAGCAGATCCCCGTGTGGGTCGCCGACTACGTGCTGGCGACGTACGGCACTGGCGCCATCATGGCCGTGCCCGGCCACGACGAGCGTGACCACGCCTTCGCGAAGGCCATGGGCCTGCCCATCGTGCCGGTGGTCGCTCCCGCCGGTGGCGGCGCGCTGCCCACGCCCATCGAAGACGCCGCCTTCGCGGACGACGGCGTCAGCGTGAACTCGGGCTTCCTGAACGGCCTTGCCACCGAGCAGGCCAAGGCCCGCATGCTCGACCACGTCGAGAGCGCCGGCTGGGGCAGCCGCCGCGTCCAGTACAAGCTGCGCGACTGGCTGTTCAGCCGCCAGCGCTACTGGGGGGAGCCCTTCCCCGTGCTGCACACCGACGACGGCGAGATCGTGGCCGTCGAAGAGGCCGCGCTGCCCGTCGAGCTGCCCCCTGTCGACGAATTCAAGCCCACCGGTGACGGCCGCCCGCCGCTCGGCCGCGCGTCCGACGACTGGCAGGTGGTCACGCTCGCCGACGGCCGCAAGGCGCGTCGTGAGCTGAACACGATGCCGCAGTGGGCCGGTTCCTGCTGGTATTACCTTCGTTGTAGCGACACGGCGACCACCGAGAAAGCGTGGGATTCGGCGCTCGAGAACTACTGGATGCCCGTCGATCTTTACGTGGGCGGCGTCGAGCACGCGGTCCTGCATCTGCTGTATGCCCGGTTCTGGCACAAGGTGCTGTTCGACTGTGGTCTCGTTGCGACGAAGGAGCCGTTCCAGAAGCTCTTCAATCAGGGCATGATCCTCGCGTATTCCTATCAGGACGCCAAGGGTAGGTACTGGGGCCACGACGACGTCGTCGAGAAGGATGGCAAGCCGGTGCTGAAGGCGACGGGCGAGCCGTTGAAGTCGCAGATCGAGAAGATGTCGAAGTCGAAGCTGAACGTCGTCAACCCCGACGACGTCATCGCCGACTACGGCGCTGACGCGCTGCGGCTGTACGAGCTGTTCATGGGGCCGCTCGAGCAGGTGAAGCCGTGGCAGATGGCGGGCGTCGAGGGTGTGTCGCGCTTCCTCGCCCGCGCGTGGCGGCTGGTGGTCGACGAGGAGACCGGCGCGCTGAACAAGAAGGTGACGGAGGCGCCGTCGTCGTCGGAGCCGGCGCTGCAGAAGCAGCTGCACAAGACGATCAAGAAGGTGCGCGAGGACACCGAGGCGCTGCGGTTCAATACGGCCATCAGCCAGATGATGACCTTCGTGAACGACGCAACCACGGCCGCGACGTTGCCAAGGGAGACGCTGCAGCTGTTTGCGCGCGTGTTGTCGCCGTACGCGAGCCACCTGGCCGAGGAGCTGTGGGCGCGGCTCGGCGGTCAGGGGCTGTGCTGCCAGCAGCCGTGGCCGGCTCACGACGACGCGCTGTGCGCCGACGACACCATCACGCTGGGCGTGCAGGTGAACGGCAAGCGCCGCGACGAGATCGCGGTGCCCGCCGCCGCGCCTGACGACCAGGTGCAGCAGATCGCGCTGGCGAGCCCGCTCGTACAGAAGTTCATGGAGGGCAAGCCGCCGAAGAAGGTCATCGTCGTGAAGGGTCGCCTCGTGAACATCGTCGTGTGAAGCCTTCGTCGTCGTCCCCTTCGCTTCCGTCGTCCTTTTCGTCGTCGTCGTTCGTTCGCCCCCGAAAGGCCCCATGCCCCGACAGACCGAGCTGAAGCAGCCTGCGTTCAAGCAGAGGAAGCGGCAGCCGACGCCGTCGCGGGCCGAGACCGCCGCGCGCCGCGCCGCGAACGCCGAGGCTGCTGCGAAGCCCGGCAAGGCGTCGTCGTCGAAGGCGTCTTCGTCGAAGGCGTCTTCGTCGAAGGCCTCATCGTCGAAGGCGTCATCGTCGAAGGCGACGCCGGTCGGGCGCGCCGCGAAGCGGCCGCCGGGCAAGAAGCCCGCGGGTCCGCCGCCGGAGGCGGTCTTCCTCGACGACGGCGGCGGATCCGCGGCGGACGGGGCCGCGTCGACGGCCGAGCGGCGAAAGCCGAAGGGCCGCCGGGGGACGGCGGCGCCGAAGGCGCTGCCGCCGCGCTGCGGCACGGTGGCGCTGGTGGGGCGGCCGAACGTCGGCAAATCGAGCCTGCTGAACGCGCTGCTCGGGCAGAAGATCGCGGCGACGACGCACAAGCCGCAGACGACGCGCCGCACGCTGCGGGGCGTGCTGTCGACGACGAGCAAGCACGGGCCCACCCAGCTGGTCTTCGTCGACACCCCCGGCCTGCACGCCGAGAAGGGCGGGCTTTACAGCTTCATGCTCGACGAGGCGCTGGACGCCGCCGCCGACGTCGACGTGCTGGCCTTCCTCGTCGAGGTCGACCGGCAGACGCGCGGGATCATGAAGGTCGATGAGGAGGCGCTGCAGCGGCTGCTGCAGCGTGCGCCGAAGACGCCCGTCGTGCTGGTGCTGAACAAGATCGACGTGCTGTCCCAAAAGGCCGCGCTGTTGCCGGTGTTGCAGCAGTGGGCGTTGCGCGGGCTGTTCAAGGCCTACGTGCCGGTGAGCGCCCACGAGCGTGATGGTCTCGACGACCTCGTCGACGAGCTGGCGTCATGGGTGCCCGAGGGCGCGTTCGTCTTCCCCGAAGACAGCCTGACCGACCAGAGCGAGCGCGACATCGCCGCCGAGCTGATCCGCGAGAAGGTCATGCTCGAGCTGCAGCAGGAGATCCCCTACCGCACCGCCGTCCTCGTCGAGCACTTCGACGAGTCGCGCCGCGGCGATCGGCGCAAGCCGCTGGTGCACGTCGCCGCCGTCGTCGTCGTCGAGCGGGACTCCCACAAGTCGATGGTGATCGGCAAGGGCGGCGCGCGCATCAAGGCCATCGGCCAGCGCGCCCGCAAGGACCTCGAGCACCTGCTGCAGTGCCAGGTGCACCTCGAGCTGTTCGTGAAGGTTGAGGCCGACTGGACGCAGACGCCGCAAGGGCTGCGCAAGCTCGGCTACGTCCGCACGAACCGCTGACCGCCCGGCCCGCCGACGTCGTCGCTGCCCGTGAACGACCCGAGGCCGCCGGCCACGCTCGGCCGCCGCCAGCTCCTCGCCGGCGGTGCCGCCGTCGCCGCCGGCGCCGCCGGCGGGTGCGCTGACAAGCCCGCGGCGACGAACGCCCTGTGGTCGTCTCGGCAAGGCGCTTCACGACGAGCGCGCCCGCCGGGCGTCGACCTTACGCCGCTTGTCGTACGCGACCTTCCTGCGCGACTACGTCGCCTTGCCGGCGCGGGCGGCGGCGGTGTTCCAGCAGCGCCCAGTGGACTTCTTCGCGTTCGGCGCCGACGGCGTCACGGTGGGCGTCGCGCGGGCGATGGGGTTGCCCGGCGTCGCGCACCTCGGGCTCGCGTTCCTCGACCCGGTGTCGCAGGCCGAGCTCGACGAGGCCTACCGCTACCACTTCCCCGACGGCAACGCGTCCATCGCGCGGCTGCGCGTCGCGCGGCTCCTGCCCGGGGTCGTTGATCGACCGGTGCGGACGATGGTGGACGTCGTCCTCGTCCGCTGCGACCACGGCGCCCTCGACCGGGCCGGTCAGGACGTGCGCCTGCGCCTGTCATCGACGGTGATGCGCGTCGAGCACCCCGAGGCACCGGTGGGCGTGGGCTACCTCGGCGTGGCCGGGGTGCTGCACCGGATCGAGGCGCGTCAGGTCGTGCAGGCCGCCCTCGACCATGGGCCAACCGCCGCGCGCCGGCTCCGCTGAACGTCTTCGTCGTCGGGCGCTCTTCAACCGTTGAGTCAGTTCTGGTCGATGGCGGGGATCGGGATGACGACGAAGGGCACGCCCTCGTCAGCGAGCGCAGCGTGCTCGTCGGGCGTCGCCTGCCCGTGGATCGGGCGCGCCTCTTGTTGGCCGCGGTGGATGGCGCGGGCGGTTTCGGCGAACGAGTCGCCGACGTCCTCGGCGTGGGCGCGGACCACCCGCAGCAGCGCCGACAACGCCTGCTGCACCGGCAGCGGCAACGCCGGCGCCGGCTCCGAGGGCGGCTCGGTGGTCGTCGTCGGCGCGGTCGCCGTCGGCCGCGGCGCCGACGGGGCGCGCTCGCGCGTGACGATGCCCTTGAAGCTCGGCCGCTGCTGCACGGCGTGGGTGCCGCACGTCGGACACGACAGCTCGCCGCCGTCGCGGGCGGCGGCGAAGTCGACCGAGTGGTCGTACCAACCCTCGAACAGGTGACCTGCTTCGCAGACGAGATCAACGACAAACACGACGTGTGCTCTAGCGACCCGCGTCGCCGGGAGCCAGTGCCTCGCCGGTGAGCAGAATAATACGCCCCACTTTCCACTTTTGGTTTCCGGCCGCGGCGCGCTACGACCCCGCCATGGCCGTGCGTAAGAAGTCATCATCGTCGCGTCCCGCTCCCCGGTCCGTCCGCGCGCCGCCGACGACCCAGGACACGGCGGCGAAGAAGGCACGGTCGTCGTCCTCGTCGTCCTCGTCGTCCTCGTCGCGGCCCCCCGGCCTGCTCCGCATGGGCGAGCTGTCACGGCGCAGCGGTGTGCAGGCGTCGACGATCAAGCACTACCTGCGCGAGGGCCTGCTGCCCGGCGCGGCGGTGTCGACGGCGCGGAACAGCGCGCTGTACGACCCGATGCTCGTCGAGCGGCTGGTGCAGATCAAGGACCTGCAGACGACGCACTTCCTGCCGCTGTGGCGCATCAAGGAGGTCCTCGCCGGCAAGGCGGATCCGCTCGTGGCGACCGTGTCGGCGGCCGTGGACCGCGTGAACGCCGACGATGGCCTGCGCCGGGCGACGCGGGCGTCGCTGGTGCAGCAGGGGCTGGCCGCGGCCGAGCTCGACGCGCTCGTGCAGGCGGGCCTGTTGCCCGACAACGACGTGTTCGCGGGCGACGATCTCGCGCTGGCCGAGACGCTGCTGCGCGCCCACACCGCGGGGCTCGCCGACCACCTGTCGCCGGTGGAGATCGTCGGCCGCTACGTCGACAACGTGCGTCGGCTCGTCGAAGACGAGATCGCGATCTTCCGCGACACCATCTTGTCGGCGGCCGGCGCCCGCCTCGCCGACTCCACCGTCGAGGCCATGCGCGTCAGCGAGCGCCTCGTCGTGCTGCTGCGCCGTCGCCTGCTGCTGCCCACCTTCGAGCGCACGATGGCCGGCGCGACCGCGTCGACCGCGCCGCGATCACGCGCCGCGTCGCGATCCGCCGTCGTGCGCCCCGGCCCGAGGCGTTGACGACTCGGGTTCAGGGGCGAAGACACCGGCCCATGAAGCTCGCCAGCCGAAACGACGGCAGCCGCGACGGCCGTCTCCTCATCGTCAGCCGTGACCTCGCCCGCTGCGTCGATGCCGCTGACGTGGCCCCGACCCTGCAGGCCGCCCTCGACCGCTGGGATGACGTCGAGCCCCGCCTGCGCGCGCGCGCGCGTGCCCTCGACGATGGACTGCTCGCCGGCGAGCCGTTCGACGCTGAGCGCGTGCTGGCGCCGTTGCCGCGGGCCTACGAGTGGGTCGACGGCAGCGCCTACCTGAATCACGTGATCCTCGTCCGCAAGGCGCGCAAGGCCGAGCCGCCGGCGACGCTGAAGACCGACCCGCTCATCTACCAGGGCGGCGGCGGCGACATGCTCGCGCCCAGGCAGGCCATCCCGCTCGCCGACGAGAGTTGGGGCTGCGACTTCGAAGGCGAGATCTGCGTCGTCCTCGGCGACGTCCCGATCGGCGCCACCGCCGTCGACGCCCACCGCTTCGTGCGGCTCGTCGGCATCTGCAACGACGTCAGCCTGCGCGGGCTCATCCCCGCCGAGCTCGAGAAGGGCTTCGGGTTCTTTCAGTCCAAGCCGGCCACGGCGTTCTCGCCGGTGTTCGTCACGCCCGACGAGCTCGGCGACGCGTGGCAGGACGGCCGCGTGCATCTGCGACTGCACGTGTGGCTCAACGGCATCCTCGTCGGCGACTGCGAGGCAGGGCCCGAGATGCACTTCGGCTTCTTCGAGCTGGTGCAGCACATCGCCAAGACGCGCCGCTTCGTGGCCGGCAGCATCCTCGGCAGCGGCACCGTGAGCAACGAGGACCGCAAGCGCGGGATCAGCTGCCTCGCCGAGCGCCGCATGATCGAGACCATCGAGCAGGGCAAGCCGTCGACGCCGTTCTTGACGCGCGGCGACAAGGTCGAGATCGAGCTGCTTGCCCGCGACGGCCGCTCGGTGTGCGGTCGCATCGCCCAGGTCGTCGGGGGCTGACGTGAAACTCTACGGTTACTGGCGCTCGTCGTCGTCGTGGCGTGTGCGCATCGCGCTCGGCCTGAAGGGTGTCGCCTTCGACAACGTGCCCGTCGCGCTGCTGAAGGCTGAGCACACTGCCGACGCCCACCGCGCGAAGAACCCGATGGCGCAGGTGCCGGTGCTCGAGCTGCCCGACGGCACCTGCCTCGTGCAGTCGGTGGCGATCCTCGAGTGGCTCGAAGAGACTCACCCGACGCCGCCGCTGCTGCCGACGTCGCCGCGCGACCGCGCCCACGTGCGCGCGCTCGTCGAGGTCATCAACTCGGGTATCCAGCCGCTGCAGAACATGGCGACGCTGAAGCAGGTGCGCGCCTACGCCGGCGCCGACGACAAGGCGTGGTCGAAGCTGTTCCTCGATCGCGGTCTGCAGGCCCTGCAGGACCTCGCCCGCCCGCGCGCCGGCCGCTACCTCTGTGGCGACGACGTCACGCTGGCCGACTGCTTCCTCGTGCCGCAGCTGTACGGCGCGCGCCGCTTCGGCGCCGACCTCGCGGCGATCCCGCTGCTCCTCGACGTCGAGGCGCGGCTGAAGGAGCTGCAGGCGGTGCAGGAGGCGGACGTGTCGAGGCAGCCCGACGCGCAGCCCGAGGGCTGACGCACGGCGAAGAGACCGCAGCGACGTCGCTCCGTCTACGTCGCGATCACGAGCACGGGCCGCACGACGGCCCCACGGAGAGCAGCAATGACCAGAGAGTCGTTGAAGATCACGGGCCTCGAGTCGGTTCACTGGTACGTGCACGATCTGGAGCGCACGCGGCGCTTCTACACCGGGCTGCTCGACTTCGCCGAGGTTGGCGCGTCCGACGACGACCTCACCGCGCGCGGCAAGCAGCGGTCGGTGCTGTTCGCCGCCGGCGACGTGAAGACCTTGTGCAGCCAGCCCGTCGGCGAGGGCGGCCGCGCGTGGCGCTGGCTGCAGAAGCACCCTGAAGGCGTCGGGACCGTCGTCTTCGGCGTCGAGGACATCGCGCACACGTGGCGCGTGCTCGAGGCCCGCGGCGGCACGATGATCGACGAGATCCGCCGCGCGCAGGACGCCCACGGCACGCTGGCGTGGTTCTCGATCACGACGCCGTTTGGCAACACGACCTTCCGCTTCGTCGAGCGCAAGGGCTACCGCGCGCCGTTCCCCGGCTTCGTCGCCTACGAAAAGCCGCGTGGTGGCACGAACCGCTTCGGGTTCAAGAGCGTCGACCACATCACGTCGAACTTCCGCACGCTCAAGCCGATGGAGCTGTGGATGAAGGAGGTGATGGGCTTCCACGAGTTCTGGAACATCGAGTTCCACACCGCAGCCGACATCGCCCACGGCGCGCAGCACGGCTCGGGCCTGAAGAGCGTGGTGCTGTGGGAGCCCGAGAGCGGCGTGAAGTTCGCGAATAACGAGCCGGCGCGGCCGAACTTCAAGCAGTCGCAGATCAACGTCTTCGTCGAGGACCACCGCGACAACGGCATCCAGCACCTCGCTCTCGCCATCGACGACATCGTGAAGAATGTGGGCGCGATGAAGCAGCAGCCGGGCATCGAGTTCCTGACGACGCCGGGCGCCTACTACGATTACATGCCCGAGCGGCTGCGGCAGTGCGGTGTGGGCAGCATCGACGAGGACATCGAGGACCTGCGCAAGCTGGGCATCCTCGTCGACGGCAACAAGCCCCACGCCTACCTGCTGCAGATCTTCATGAAGGAGACCGGACACCTGTTGAAGGACAAGGAGGCCGGGCCGTTCTTCTACGAGATCATCCAGCGCAAGGGCGACCGCGGCTTCGGCGGCGGCAACTTCCGCGCGCTGTTCGAGTCCATCGAGCGCGCCCAGCGCGAGGCCGCCGCCGATCCACGCTGACGTCACAGCGACCACGACGACCGCGTCGATCACGTCGGCCACGTCGATCACGTCGTCGCGGTTGTGGCGCCGCTGGTCGTCCTTGTCATCGCCCCTGCTCCGCCCCCTCCTGCGAAGGACCCTGCCGATGTTCGAGCGCACCGTCTGCGGCTCCGTGCCAAAGAAGCACCACATCATCCACAAGGGAGGCGACGGCGCGCTGCTGCACGAGGAGTGCATTACGCAGGAGGGCTTCGAGGGCCCATACACCATCGCCTACCACCTGCGCGCGCCGCACCTCGCGCAGCCCGAGGCGCCGCGCTCGACGTGGGCGCTGCCGCAGCCGCTGCCCGCGGCCCCGTCCCTGGCCCGCCGCCACTACCTCTCGGGCAACCTCGCCGTGCCCGGCGCCACGCCGACGACCAGCCGTGTGCCGGTGCTGTTCAACGGTGACCTGACCATCGGCATCGCGCGGCCCGACAAGAGCGACGACCACTACGTCGTCAACGCCGACGGCGACGAGCTGTTCTACATCCACGAGGGGCAGGGCACCGTCGTCACCCAGTTCGGCGACCTGCCGTTTGCCGCCGACGACTACGTGTTCCTGCCGCGCGGCACGATCTACCGCTTCGACCTGTCTCCTTCCGCGTCATCGTCGTCGTCGTCGCGCCAGCACTGGCTGACCTTCGAGCTGCGCGGCGGGCTGCACATCCCACGGCAGTGGCGCAACGCCGTCGGCCAGCTGCGTATGGACGCGCCCTACTGCCACCGCGACTTCCACAAGGTGCGATTCAAGGGCCCCGTCGACGAGGGCATCCGCTCGGTGGTGGTGAAGCGCAACGACGCGTTCCACGGCTTCCTTTCTCCGGACTCGCCCCTCGACGTCGTCGGCTGGGACGGCTCGGTGTACCCGTGGGTGTTTCCGATCCTGAACTTCCAGCCGCGCGCCGGGCTCGTGCACCTGCCGCCGACGTGGCACGGCACGTTCGCCACCCGCGGGGCGCTCATCTGCTCGTTCGTGCCGCGCGTCGTCGACTTCCACCCCGACGCCATCCCCTGCCCGTACCCGCACAGCTCTGTCGACGTCGACGAGTTCCTCTTCTACTGCCGCGGAAACTTCACGTCGCGGCGCGGCGTCGGTCCGGGCAGCATGAGCTTCCACCCGGCCGGCATCCCGCACGGCCCGCACCCCGGCGCCTACGCCGGGAGCATCGGCCACAAGACCACCACCGAGCTTGCCGTCATGCTCGACTGCGTGTTGCCCCTGAAGGCCACCGCGCAGGCCGCAAGCGTCGAGGCCCCCGGCTACCACCAGAGCTTCGTGCCCTGACCAGCCGGCCGCCCGACCGGCGTCCGGCGCGGCGTCGTTCGCTACGCTCGATGTCGGCGAAGATCTCCTCTGTGAACGACGCCACCACCGCGACGAAGAGCGAGGCGCCGCAGGGCCAGACGCCGCCTTCGACGACGTCGCGCCGCAGGCTGTTGCGGGGTGCGCTGGCGCTCGGCGCCCTCGGCAGCGTCGGCGCGCTTGGCGCGTTCGTGCACACCAGCCGGCGCGCGTCGTCGTCCGCGACGTCACGCATGTGGCGCCGTCGTCGCCCCACGTCGATGGCGTCGGCGTGAAGCTGAGACAGAGCCGCGGCGGGCGCGCGCTGCCGCTGCTCGACCCGTTCCTGGGCGACCTCGCCGACGTCGAGGCGGCGCAGGGTGCGCGCCTGCTGGTGCTCGCCGGGCGGCTCATCGGCGAGCCGGTGGCGCGGCGCGGTCCATTCGTCATGAACATCGCCGCCGAGCTCGACCGGGCCGTCGCCGACTACCGCAGCGGTCGTCTCGTCGACGGCCGATCGCGACGCCGCGCGCACGCACGCGTGTCGTAGCCCGTGTCGTCGCCGCGGGTCAGTTGCACAGCGCGGTGTTGTCAGCGAGGAACGCCGGCTCGTCGCCGGTGCGGCCGCAGTTCTCGTTCAGACAGCAGTACTTGCCGACGAGCGCATTGTTGACGTCACGGGCGCAGGGGTTATTGGCGCAGGTGAAGTCGCGGGTGGCCATCGGCAGCGCGCAAAGGTTCCACGTCGCCAGCGAGTCGGTCTCGACCCCGCACAGGGTCGGCCGCACGCGCAGCGCGTAGGAGCCCGTCGCGTCAGCGAAGAAGCTCGTCGCTACGAAGTGGGTGTCGGCGTCGACCTCGCGCAGGTCGACCCGCACCGCCGAGGCGCGGGTGTCGCCCGGCGTGAGGTCGTCGTTCTCGTCCAGCACGGTGCACGCGGCGTTGTCCACCACCGCGAGGTACGGGTCGAAGTCGACAGCGTCCATCCGCACGACCAGCTCGGCGGGCAGCGGCGGCGTCGGGTCGGCCTGCAGCGCCGACAGCGACGTCAACGCGTTGGTCAGCAGGCGGTCGGCGTTGAAGAAGTAAGACGCGCCGATCTGCCCCGGCAGGAAGCCGTCGAAGCGCACGCTGCCGCCGGCCTCGCCAAGCACGACCGTCGTCGCCAGCGAGAACGCGCCCACCGTGCCAGCCTCGCCGAACGTGTCGCACAGCTCGCCGACGAAGGCGCACGCGCCGTCGACGCAGCCCTGGTATGCGCCGCAGGCGCCACCGCAGGCATCGCCTTCGCCTTCGCCTTCGCCTTCGCCCTCGCCCTCGCCCTCGCCCTCGCCCTC
>VGSZ01000008.1 GCA_016874845.1 Deltaproteobacteria bacterium | reverse complement strand
CTTCTGGTCGGTCTTCTGGTCGGTCTTCTGGTCGGTCTTCTGGTCGGTCTTCTGGTCGGTCTTCTGGTCGGTCTTCTGGTCGGTCTTCTGGTCGGTCTTCTGGCTGGCGGCGCTGGCCTTGGCGGCCTTCTTCGCCGCGGCACGGGCGGCGACGGCCTCTTCGCGGGGGGTCACGCGGTGTTCGGGGATCTCGCCGCGGGCGGTGGCCTCGAGGTCCTCGGTAAGGAACGGGTAGCCGAGGTGTCGGGCGGCGATCGCCCGCGCCTCGTCCTGGGCGTCGTCGATGCGCCGCATCGCCAGCGACAGCGCGAGGGTCTCGGTGGTCGTGCTCTGCTGGAGCGCGAGGGCGGCGACCTGCTGGCACGTCGGCAGCGCCAGGGCGCAGCCGCGGCCGTCGCCCTGCACGAGCAGCGCCGCCGCCAGCTCGGGGAACCCGCTGCGGGCGAAGATGCGGGCCGTGCGCAAGAGCGCCTCATCGCCGAACGGGCCACTGAAGGTCTCGACCGACGGGACGTTGCGACCGGTGACGCCACAGCCCGGCTCGAGCTCGCAGCGCCGCAGGTTGGCCATGCGCTGCATCATCGTCGAGCCATTCACCTGCTCGAACCACTGCAGCGCTGTCGCCAGCTCGCCGGTCAACCAGGCGAGGTCGCCGAGCCGCATCGCCGCAAACGGCGAGCGCTGCGCGTTCCACGCGTCGAGGAAGTACTCGCGGGCGACCTCGAGCTCACGAGCGGCCAGCGCGCACTCGCCGCGCGAGATCTCGTTGTCGCCGGGGCAGGGGCCGCCGATGCCGAGCAGCGTCGGGTCGTAGGTGAGGAGCAGCGGGATCGCCGTCACCGACGCCGTCTCCTGCTCCTTGGCGGTCATCGACGTCTGGCCCCGCGCCTTCGCGCGCTGCTGGGCCGCCGCCTTCGCCTTCGCGATGGCCTTCGCCTTCGCCTTCGCGAGCTCGGTCTCCTTCTGTCGCTCCTGCGCCTTCTTCTTCGCCGCGGCCTTCTCGCGCTCCTGCTTCTCCTTGCGGACCTGCGCCGCGGTCTCGGCTCGCGCGCGGGCCTTCGCCGGGTCCTCGCGGGCGCTGTCCTCGGGGACTGCCTGCGACGACGTCGACAAGACCAGCGCCAGAGCGAGGCACAGCCCGGCGCCGCGCGCCGACCATGCACCGCGCGCACGCGAGCGCCGCGTGCCCTGGCGAGAGTTCGTGTCGATGGACGAGGATCGACCGCGCTCAACCATGGATCACCTCGGAGATGGCGTTTACCGTGATGGTCGCCATGCCCGGACCCGCCTCGGACAACGCCCACAGACCACCAAGCAGCGAGACGGTGAAGCCCACGTTCTGCAGGCCGAGCTTAGGCACGATGCGCCCGCAGACGCCAAGCAGCACCGTGCCGACGGCGCCGACGACGGCCAGCGGGATGGCGAGGCGCACCGTGAGCAGGAACGACGACAGCGTCTGCTCGATGAGCGCCTGCGCGAAGATCGACGGGTCGGGCGGCGTGCCCGGCGGCCAGCGGCGGTATGAGTCGACGAGCCACGCGATCAGGTCGCCGTGGATGTTCATCTCGATCATCAGCATGCCGGCGACGATCACGAGCAGCTGCGACAGCGCCGTCGACTGGCCACCGTAGAACGGGTCGACCATGCCGCCGTAGCCAAGGCCCGCCGACAGACCGACCATCTGCGCCGCCGCCGACAGCGCCTCGAAGGTGACGCGGGTAACGAGACCAATCGAGATCCCGATCAGCGACTCGGAGCTGACGAGGGCGATGAGGTCGCTGAGGCCGGTCACCACAGGCAGCGGGGTCTCGAGGCTGCCGAGAGCGACGAAGCTGATGGTGAGCGCGATGGCCAGCCGCACGCGCGCCGGTACCGCCGTCATCGACAACAACGGCGCCGTCGACAACAGCACCGTCGCCCGCGCCGCGATGGCGAGGAACGCGACGAGCTGCGGGACGAGGTCGGTCACGGGCCGGCTCCGATCTTCTCGAACGCCGCGCGCAGGATGTAGACGAACTGCTCGAGCATCCACGGCCCGATCAGCAGACAGGCGAAGCCGCCGACGAAGACCTTGGGCAGGAAGCCGACGGCGGCGTCGTTCACCTGCGTCGCCGCCTGCAGCACGCCGATCACGAGGCCGAGCACGAGCATCAGCACGAACAGCGGGCCGACCGCGACCGCCGTGGCCACCGTCTGGTCGTGGATGAAGGTGAGCATGTCGTTCACATCGGCACTCCCGGCGGCAGGTCAGGGGACGAGCTCAAGGGACCAGGGCAGGGGTCAGACGCCGAAGCTCGAGATGAGCCCGCGCACCACCAGCGTCCATCCATCCGCCAGCACGAAGACGCCTACTTTCAAGGGCAGTGCCACCACCGTCGGCGGCACCATCGCCATGCCCATCGACATCAAGAGCGTCGCCACCATCAGATCGATGAGCAGGAACGGCACCATCACGTACATCCCGATGGTGAACGCCGTCGTCAGCTCGGACAGCAGGTACGCCGGCAGGAGCACGCGCGCCGGCAGGTCCTCGAGAGCGGTGTCGACGGGCAGGTGCGCCGCCTGCAGCATGACGTCGAGCTCGGAGCGGCGGACCTGCTGGCTCATGAAGACGCGGAAGGGTTCGTAGGTGCGCTCGCCGGCCTCGATCTGGGTCAGCTTGCCGTCGAGGTAGGGCGAGACGCCGTCCTTCCAGGCCTGGGCGGCGGTGTCGCCCATGACGAAAAAGGTGATGGCGAAGGCCAGGGCGATGAGCACCGGATTCGGCGGCAGCTGCGGCGCGCCGATGGACTGGCGCAGGAACGACAGGACGATGATCGAGCGGGTGAAGGACGTCGCGCAGAGGATCAGCGCCGGTAGGAACGACAGGACCGTGAACAGGGTGACGAGGCGGACGGCCGCCATCGTCGAGGGTCCTTCGTTGATGACGTCCATCAGTGGGTTCACGCCGTCCTCCGCGCCCCGTGCCTCTGCAGCTCGCGCGCCAGGTCGGCGATGTCGGCGGCGCCGCCGCCCGACGAGGCGCGCTCGGACGACCGGCGAGGCTTCGCCGGCGGCTCGTCATCCACCGATGACTCCGGGACGGCGGAGGCGAGGATGCGATCGAAGTTGTCCCACTCGGCCGGCGGGCCCGCCGGCGGACGGCCCCACAGGTTGCCGACCTTCGCGCCCAGACCCTTGAGGAAGCTGCGAGCCGGCGACGCCGTCGCGGCCTCCTCCTCCTCGGTCAGCAGCGACGGCTTCGACTTCGCCCGCTCCGACGAGCGCTCCGACGACCACTCCGACGACCGGTCCGACGCACGCAGCGACGAGCGCTCCGACGGCGCCTCGGACTGCCCCTCGGAGGCCGGCGTCGACGACAGCAGCGTGATGCCCTGCTCGGTGACGCCGAGCAGCAGGCGGGCCTCGCCGGCGTTCACGATCACGAGCTGCTTGCCGCGGCCCAGCGTGCGGGTGGCAACGACGTCGAGGTGGCTCTGCTCGACGACGGCGCGGCGGCGCAGGAACACCCCGGTGAAGACGGCGCCGAGCAGCAGCAGACCGAGCACGAACAGCTGCCCCGACGACGGCTGCGACGGCAGCAGCTCCGTCTTCGCCTTCTTCGCCTCGGCCGGCTGCGCCTCGGTCTTCTTCGTCGTCGCCGCCGCGATCGCCTTCGGCGTCTCGGCCTTCGCCTCGGCGGCGGGCGCGGCCTCGGCCTTCGCCTCGGCGACGACGACGGCGGGCGCGGCCTCGGCCTTCGCCTCGGCGACGACGACGGCGGGCGCGGCCTCGGCCTTCGCCTCGGCGACGACGACGGCGGGTGCGGCCTCGGCCTTCGCCTCGGCGACGACGACGGCGGGTGCGGGCTTGGCGCTCTCGGCGGCGGGCGCGGGCGTCGGCTCGACGGCGCCGCAGACCTGGGCGAGCTGGGCCGTCGCCACGATGTGCACGGTGTCGCCGTGGCGGACGCGGCTCCAGTCGGGCTTCTTGCTCACCAGCGACAGCGCGATGCCCGACGACAGCGTCTCCCACTGGGCCATGCCGCCGGGGCGCGTGGCCTTCAGCGGCACCTTCAACACGCAGCTCTCGGCGGCGGGCGTGGTGTCGGCCAGCGCCGCGGGGGCGGTCGCCAGGGCCATCATCGAGAGCAGGATCGGGGTGCGCATGCTTCCTCCGCTGCGCCTCCTCAATCCAAGGGCCGTGCCCGTTCGCGATCACACTTTGTTGACATAATCATTGTTATCGAAGACGGCGGCCCGAGCGGGGGGATGCCGAAGTCGCGGGCCCGCTCTATGCTTTCAAAGGGTCTGGCGCCTGCCGCCTGATGCGCAGCCGCGCCCCGTGGTGGAGCAAGGATGAAGAGCCCCAAAGACGCAGCGATCGACACCCTTCCGCCCCGGCTGCGCGCGCTGCTCGACGTCAACCTCGAGGTGACGGTGGAGCTCGGCCGGACCCGGATGACGCTGGAGAAGGTCCTGAGCCTCGACCAGGGCTCGGTGGTCGAGCTGCAGAAGTTCGCCGGCGAGCCCCTGGACGTGCTGTTGAACGGCCAGCCTGTCGCCCGCGGCGAGGCCGTCGTCTCCGGCGACCGCTTCGGCGTCCGCCTGACCGACATCCTGAGCCCCGACGAGCGCCTGCGCCGGGTGCTCTGAAGAGCAGACGGGAAAGCCGGACAGGCGGCCGCCGCCCGCGTGGCGCCCCCCGCGACCCGAGCGACGAAAAAATGACGGCGTCCGACGAGCTTGCGTCGGACGCCGTCGCTCTTGGGGCCCACGAAGACGACGACGCATGGCAATGCCGTTCTTTGGGCCTCTGGTGGCTTTTCGCGACTGGCACGGATCCGGCTTTGTCCTGACCGACCAGGTTCCGCGATCGCCGCGATCAGCGTGGGGATCCGGAGGGAACGAGGAGGTCGAACGTGTCGATCCAAAGGCTGAGGGAGTACGGACGCCATGAAGATCACGTCGCCATCGGAGCTGTTGAGGCAAACGGAGATCGCTTCGCGATCGACCGACGCCTCGTCACCGAAGGCCGTGAAGGCCGAGGTCGCCCGGCAGGCGGAGGTCGAAGCCCCGCCGCCCCCGCCCGAAGAAGCCGCGATCGCCGATACGAAGCTCGACGCCCTGAAGAAGAGCGCGATGACCACCGCCGAGTCCGAGCACGCCGCGCGGCTGATGAGCGTGGCCATGGCGCTGCAGAGCGGCCGGTACTCGGTGGACATCATGCGGATCGCCGACGCCCTGATCCGGCAGTAGCCGCCTTTTCCCCGCCCCGACGACAAGCCCGGCCGCTGGAGCGGCACGGCTTCGTTGTGCCTTTTCCCTGCATCGCCCGCTTCTCGTTCGAACGCGCCGCGTTCGCCGTCCGAGGTTTGCCATGAGCAGCACTGAACTCGTCGCCGCCCTCGACGCTGTCCGCCAGGCCCTGACCGACGCCGAGACCGCTCTGGAAGGACAGTTCCAGGCCCTGCGCACCGCCAAGGCCGAGCCGCTGATGGAGCTCACGGCCCTGTGCGCCGAGAAGCTCGACGCCGTCGGTCTGGCCGAGCGCTTCGCCCTGGAGACCTTCGCGCTCCTGTCCGGCGGCTCCCCGCGCGTCGACGCGCTGCCCTCGGACCTGCGGCCCCGCGTCGTCGCCGCCCTGAGCGACCTGCGGGCCCGCACCGCGATCATCCAGCGCAAGCAGAAGCGCAACGAGCGCGCCGCCGAGCTGCTCACCCAGACCGTCCAGGGCATGACCCGCAGCCTCGGCGGCGAGCCCGAGCGTCGCGGCTTCGGCGTCGCCCGCTACGGAGGCAGCCGATGAGCCTCCTTGGCACCTTGCAGCAGGGCGCCGTCGGCCTCGCCGCGCACCGCAGCGCGAGCAACACCGCGTCGACGAACCTGCAGAACGTCAACACCCCTGGCTACGCCCGGCAGCGCGCCGACCTCGTCGCCGTCGAAGGCACGCCGTACCGCGGCTCGATCCTCGGCGGCGGCGTCCACCTGCGCACCGTCCAGCAGCTGCGCGACGCGTTCATCGAGCGCCAGCTGCCCCAGGCCCGCTCCGACCGCTACGCCGCCCAGAGCCGCGCCGACGGCCTGAGCTCCCTCGCGCTGCAGGAGCCGAGCTCGCCCGACTCGGTGGCCTCGCGCATGGCGGCGTTCTTCGGTTCGCTGCGCCAGCTGAGCACGAACCCCAGCGACTCTTCGGTCCGACAGGCCGTCCTCAGCGAGGCGCAGCGGCTGAGCCAGAGCATCCGCCGCGACGCCCAGACGCTCAACGACGCCGCCAACGCCATCGACCGACGCCTCGTCGACAGCCTGCCGCGCATCAACGATCTGGCTGCCAGCGTCGTGCGCCTGAACAAGGCCATCCGCGAGGCCTCGGCGCAGGGGACGCCCAACGAGCTGCTCGACCAGCGCCAGCGCGCCGTCGACGAGCTCAGCGAGCTGACCGGCATCATCCCGCTGACCACCTCCACCGGCGAAGTCACGCTGTCCTTGCCCAGCGGCGCCGCCCTCGTCAGCGTCGCCGGCGCCGCCCGGCTGTCGAGCCAGCCCGACCCCGCCAACAACGGCCGCATCGCGCTGGTGCTGACGAAGAGCGACGGCAACGGCACCCTCACGCTGACGCGCAACGATCTGGGCGGTTCGCTGCGCGGCCTGATCGACGCCCGCGAACTCGACATCGCCACCGCCTCCGCCCGCCTCGACACCGTCGCCTTCGAATTCGCCAACGCCGTCAACGCCGCCCACGCCGCCGGCTTCGCCCCCGACGGCTCGACGGGGCGTCCGATCTTCGCCGTCGGCGCCACCGCGCCGGGCACCGCGCTGAACTTCGCCGTCGACCCCGCCGTGATCAACAACCCGGCGGCGCTGCAGGCGGCGAGCGCGGTCGACGCGGTGACCGGCCTGCCCACCGCCGGCGACGGCCGCAACACGCTGGCCCTGCTCGCCATCGAGCGCTCCCCGCTGCCCGGGGGCACGCCCCCGGCGGTGGCGGCCTCGACGCTCGTCGCTGATCTCGGCAACTCCATCGCCACCGCCCGGACCGAATCCGAGGCCAACGGCCTGCGGTTCGACCACCTGACCACCCTGCGCGAGCAGGCGTCGGGGGTCTCCGTCGACGAGGAGATGGTAGAGTTGATGCGATCGCAGCGCGCCTTCGAGGCCGTCTCGAAGGTGATCAAGGTCGTCGACGACATGCTCAGCACGCTGCTCAGCCTGAAGCCGTAGAAGCGAGGATCCGATGCGCATCTCCGAACGACAGATCTTCGACGGAGCCAGCCTGCGCAGCCAGCAGGTCCGCGCCCGCGTCGACGAGGCCACCGAGACCGCCAGCACCGGCCTGCGCATCCGCGACGCCGCCGACGACCCCGCCGGCGCCGCCTTCGTCAGCCGCGCCCGCGCCGACGAGATCCGCGCCCAGTCGTTCATCGACACGCTCGGCAGCGCCGTCGACACGACGCAGGCCGCCGAGCTCGCGCTCAGCGACGCCGGCAACACGCTGCAGTCGGTGTACGAGCTGGCGATCCAGCTCGGCACCGACACCGTCACCGCCGCCGAACGCACGACGATGCTCGCCCAGTTCGACAACCTGCGCGGGCTGCTGTTCGAGAACGTCAACCGCAAGTTCGACAACCGCACGCTGTTCGCCGGCGCGCGCGAAGATGGCCCCGCGTTCGATCCGAACTCGACGCCGCCGGGCGCCTTCCTCGGCGACACGAACCTGCGCTCCATCGAGACCGCCCCCGGCGTCACCCAGGTCGTGCAGCACCGCGTCGACTTGACGACCAACGATCCGACGATCACCTTCGACGACCCGAACAACCTGTTCGACAGCGACGGCGACGGCGTCGGTGACACGCCGACGACGACGCAGGTGTCGATGTTCCAGGCGCTCGAGAACCTGCGCAACGCGATGAACACCAACGACAGCGCGACCATCCGCGCGCTCGTCAGCCCGCTGTCACGCTACATCGGCAAGTTCGCCGACGCCCGCGCCGAGGTCGGCGCCCAGCAGATCGCCCTGGAGGGCGCGAAGAACGTCGCCACCACCGTGCGGGACTCGACCAACGAGAGCCGCGCCCGCACCGAAGACGCCGACAGCATCGCCGCCTTCAGCGAGCTGCAGTTCGCCCAGCGCTCCCTGGAGGCCGCCCTGCAAGCCAGCGCGAAGGGTTTTTCGCTGTCGCTGCTGGATATCGTACGTTGAAGAACAGAAGCGTTGACCCACCCCGATGACCGACGTCCCCCCGCCCCCAAAGACGACGGCGGTCGCCATCCCTGCGGCCAGCGGCGGCCGTCTGGTGGGCGTGGGGGGCCTGTTCAACAACCACGAGTGGTTGATCCAGCGGACGCCCTTCACGTTCGGGCGCCTGAGTTCCAGCGACGTCAACCTCGACCACGAGGTCGGCGCGTCGCGCGCCCACGCCGAGATCCGCACCGAGGGGATCTACTACACAATCCTCGACAAGAGCAGCAACGGCACCGTCGTCAACGGCGCGCGCATCCCCAAGGGGGTCGCCCAGCCGCTGCGCCACAACGACGTCGTCACCATCTGCAACACGAGCTTCAAGTTCAAGCACGAGCTCAGCGCCCGGGGCGCAGCCAGCGCGCAAGAAGAAGCTCCCGAGCCCACGGGCATCTTCCAGGTCAGCTCGCTGCCGACGGCGCCGCCGCCCGCGCCGCCGCCCACGGCGAGCAAGGCTGACGACGGCGCGTTCTCGCTGGACGCGATGGACATGATGGCCCGCGCCGCGCGCGCCGAGGCCGAGGCCGCCGAGGCCAAGGCCAAGGCCGAGCGCGAGGTCGCCCGCCTGCGCGCCGAGGCCGAGGCCGCCCGCGCCGAGAGCATGCGCTTCCGGCGCACCATCGAGGAGGCCACCGAGGCCAAGGCCCGCGCCGAGGCGGAGGCCCGCGCGCTGCTCGAGGCCGAGATGGTCCGGCAGCAGGCCGCCCTCGAGGCCGTGCGCCAGAAGGTCGAGGCCGAGGTCCGCACCCGCGCCGAGGCCGAGCTCGCCCGCGTGCGCGCCGAGGCCGAGGCCGCCAAGCAGCTCGCCGAGGCCGAGATCCGCGCCCGCACCGAGGTCGAGCTCGCGCGCCTGCGCGCCGAGGCCGAGGCCGCCAAGCAGCTCGCCGAGGCCGGCGAGGCCCGCGCCCTCGCCGAGAGCCGGCGCTTCAGCGACGCCGAGGCCCGCGCCCTCGCCGAGGCCAAGGCCCGCGTCGCCGCCGAATCCCGCGCCGCCGCCGAGGCCAGGGCCCGCGTCGAGATCGAGACCAAGGCGGCCGCCGAGCACCAAGAGCTCGAGCGGCTGCGCTCCGAGAGCATGCGCTTCTCGACGTCGGGCGTACCGGGGCGGCCGACGGCTGCGCCAGCGCGGGTGTCGGCGCCGATATCCACCCTGCCCGCGCAGCCCGATCCGTTCGCCGCCGTCGTCGCGCGCGACGCCAACCGTCAGGCCCAGGAGGACGCTGCGTCGGCTGCGGCGGCGGCACCGCCGACGCCGCAGCCGGCGACGTCGTCACCGCCGGGGGGCATCCCCACGTCGGTCCCGCTCCACGCGCCGGCGGCGAACGCCGCGCCTTCGCCCAAGACCCCGACGCCGTCCCGCGCCGGGACACGGCTCATGCCGGGGTCGCTGCGCGCGACGCCGCCGAGCGCGGCGTACCGCTTCGGGCTCGGCGACAACGTCATCCTCGTCCTCAGCTCCGACAACCTGCGCGGCGAGACCACCTGCACGTCGGCCCGGCTCGTCGGCGTCGCCGAGAACGGCGCGCTGACCATCGACTGCGTCGACCCGGTCTCGGTCAGCCGCTGGGACCAGAAGACGGTGATGATTGGCAAGAACCCGCACAACGGCAGCCTGCTGGTGGCCGAGGCGCGCGTGCTGTCGATCGAGGAGACCGACTACAACACGGTGCACCTGTCGACCACGAGCGGCCGCCTGACCACCGTGCAGCTGCGCTCGTCGGTGCGGCAGCGGGCGATCCCCGAGGTGCAGACCTTCACCCGCTTCGACGGCGGCACGGCGCGCCTCGTCGACTACTCCATCGGCGGCGTCGGCCTGTCCGTGCCCCGCAACGATCCGCGCAAGCGCGGCGACGTCATGGTCGGCACGCTGCAGCTGAAGCGCAGCCTGGTCTTCGAGGTGACCCTTGAGGTGCGTGGCCGCGAGCGCCTGATCGACGATCCCGACCAGGACCTGCTCAACTGCCGCTTCAGCTCTCGCGATATGGGTCCCGAGGTGCTGCGCAAGGTCTCGATGGCCGTCCTGTATCGCCGCTGAGGCTCCTTCTTTTCCGTTGCGCTGGCGGCGTGGGCTCTTCGCGCGCGTGGCGCCTGCTCGGGCTGCGCCCCGCTGCTGACGTCGTCGTCGGCGGCGGCTCTCTCGTGCGGCTTGCGGCACCGCGTGTCGATCTTTCGCCTTCGGCGCGAGTCAGGGGCGTCTGGCCACGCCCCTGACAACCCGGGCCTCTTGCGCGCTGCCCGCACCGGCACACGACCCAAGCGCCGGAAAGGGTGCGACTGTGGAAGCAACGACGACAATGAGCCGTGCGACTAGCGCGGCACGCCAGTTCGCGGTGGGGGACGAGCGCGATAGCAACCGCTACCGGCAGAAGGTGCGCTTCAACAAGCCACGCACGCCCCCGTTCAGCTCGCGCTCGAGCGCGACGACGCGCTGCCGGGAGTCTTCCAGCAGGCGGCGCGGGTCCTTGCCAGAAGGCACACGACCCGCTGTCGCCACGCGCGTGCAGAGGGCACCCGTCGTGTCGCCCCTGCCGACGTCTATCGTCGCGGCGGCAGCGCAGGGGGAGCGAGCTGCGGTGCGGGAGACTCTCGCGGAGGTCCGCGCCGAGCGGAACGAGCTCAAGGCCCTGGGCGGCGACGCGAACGTGCTCGCTGGCGACGACGGCGACGCTGACGATGGCGCGTTGCTCTTCTCTTTCGTCAGGGCGCCGCGGCCGCCACCTTCGCCGGCGCGCGCGGGCGACGGCGGACGAGACCGCGCTGCAGGTTGACGAGCTGCGTCCGCTCGAGCGGGATCGCGAGCTCGAGCAAGACCACGCCGTCCCCCCGGGGACGCAGCGCGCCGAACAGCCGCAGGGTCTCGCCGTCGACGACGCAGCTGCCCGCCACCGGCGCGGTGTCGGTCGTGGTCGCCGCCGCGCTGTCGAGGGGCACGAGCTCGATGACCTCTTCGCGGATGACCGCGACCTTGAACGCGACGCTGCGCAGCGACAGCGTCGGTCGCTGATCGTCGGCGAACTCGACGCGCAGGCCCGCCGCACCCGAGGCGTCGGCGGCGCTCTTGCCGGCGTCTTCGAGCCCGTGCTTCTTGCACTTGGCCACCAGCGTCGTGCGCTGCAGCCCGAGCAGGTCCGCCGACGCCTGCTTGTTGCCGCCGGTGGCCCGCAGCGCCGCCTCGATGTAGCCACGCTCGATGGCGTCGAGGTAAGCCGACAGATCGACGGGCAGCCGCACCGCCGCGTCGACCGGCGCACCGACCACCGCGAGCTGCGCCGTAGCCGACGCCGTCGCCGCGAGAAACGGCGCGACGGGAGCAGCCAGCGCGAGCGCCTGTGCAACGGGTGCCTGTGCGACGGGTGCCTGTGCGACGGGCGCCTGTGCGACGGGCGCCTGTGCGGCGGGCGCCTGTGCGGCGGGCGCCTGTGCGGCGGGCGCCTGTGCGGCGGGCGCCTGTGCGGCGGGCGCCTGTGCGGCGGGCGCCTGTGCGACGGGCGCCTGTGCGGCGGGTGGGCGGGCCACAGGGGCGGGGGGCTCGGGAGACGCCACGCTGCCCGGCAGCGCATCGAGCCACGACAGCTCGCTGTAGGCCGGCTCCGGCTCCGCCGGCGTCGGCAACGCCGTCATCGGCAGCATCGTCGGCGCCCGGCGTGACAGCACCGGCTGCCGGTACGAGTCAGGGACGTCGCTCGCCTGGATGGCTGCGCCGCGCGAGACCACCGACAGGCGCTCGACGAAGTTCTCGAGCTCGCGCACGTTGCCCGGCCACGGATAGCTGCGCATCGCCTCGAAGACGCCGTCGTCCACGGGGCGCTTGTCCCCGAGCTTGTTCCAGAAGCTGAAGAACAGCTCCTTCAGGTCGCCGAGGCCACGGTCGCGCAGCGGCGGCAGGTGCAGCGGACAGACGAAGATGCGGTAGTAGAGGTCGCTGCGGAAGCGGCCGGCCTCGCTCTCGCCCTTCAGATCACGGTGGGTGGCGGCGACGAGTCGGAAGTCGGCCTTCAGCGTCTCGCTGCTGCCCACGGGCTCGTAAGTCTTCTGCTGCAGAAGCCGCAGCAGCTTGACCTGCATGAGCAGACTCAGCTCACCGATCTCGTCGAGGAAGAGCGTTCCCCCCTGCGCCATCGCCACGCGCCCCTTGCGGGCCGCGTGCGCGCCGGTGAACGCGCCCTTCACGTGGCCGAACAGCTCGGCCTCGATGAGCGACTCGGGGATGGCGCCGCAGTTGACGGCGACGAAGGCGTGGCCGCTGCGCGTGCTCGCGTCATGGAGGAGGCGGGCGAAGACCTCCTTGCCCGTGCCGGTCTCGCCCGTGACGAGCACGGTGGCGTCGCTGCGCGCGAAGCGGCGCGCCTCCTCGACGATAGCCTCGAGGGGAGAGCCGGGGCTGACGATCATCATGGATTTCTCCCCAGGCTGTCGGGGCCCCGCTCACCGAGCACCTGCTGGGTCGGCTGCTTGCGTGCGATGGGAATGACGATGGTGATGCGCCGGTTGCGCGGATCGGTGAGGTCACCGGCGTACAGCGGCATCTGGTCGGCCAACCCCGACACGCGGCGGACGTCGAGGGCGAGCTTGTTCAGCTCGAAGGCCCGCCGCACGCTCAGCGCGCGGTCCACCGACAGGTCCCAGTTCGAATAGCGGACGCTGCCGAAGCGGGTGCCGTCGCTGTGCCCCTCGAGCTCGAGCGGGCGCTGCAGGGCGGCCATCTCTTCACCGACGACGGTGACGATCTTCTCGCCGAGCGGCGTCAGGTTCGCGCTGCCGCTCTCAAACAGCGTCTGCTGCAGCATCTCGACGCGGACGGCGCTGCCGACGATGTGGACGCTGACGCCAGCCTCAAGACCGGTGAGCCGACGGTTCAGCGACGCCTTGGCGTCGCGCTCGATGAGCGCGAGCTCTTCCTTGTCCCGCGCCGCCATCAACCGCTTCTGCTCGTCGCAGTTCTGGCCGCCGTCGAGGGCCGCCAGCGAGTCCGACGCCGCGCTGCCAAATGAGCCGCCGCCCTCGATCAGGCTGAAGGTGCGGAAGTAGTCTTGGATCTGCTTGCGCTTCTCGACCGGCGAGATGTTGAGCAGCCACATCAACAGAAAGAACGCCATCATCGCCGTCACGAAGTCGGCATAGGCGACCTTCCAGGTGCCACCATGGTGCCCGCCGACGACGACGACGGGCCGCTTGATGATGATGATGGACTTCTTCTGTTCGGAAGAGACCATGCAGGGTTACTTCTTCGCCGCGCGCAGGATCTTCTCGAGCGACGCGAAGTCGGGGCGGTCGTGCGGGGGGATGACGCGGCGGGCGTGCTCGAGGGCGAGCATCGGCGGCCACCCCATCGCGAAGCTGATCAGCGCCGCCTTGCAGACGTACATGTCCATCACGGCGTGGTGCGCGCGCGACTCGATCTGCGTCGCGATGGGGCTCGCGAAGCCGTAGGAGCCAAGGATGCCGAGGAAGGTGCCGACGAGCGCGGCGCCGATGGAGTGGCCGATGACCTCGGCGGGCTCGCTGATCTTCGTCATCGTCAAGACGACGCCGAGCACGGCGGCGACGATACCAAGGCCGGGCAGAGCGTCAGCGACGCGGTTGATGGCGTGGGCCGGCTCGCTCATCTCCTCTTTCTGCGAGGCGATGTCGGTGTCCATCAGCTGCTCGAACTCGTGCGGGGCCATCGACGTCGAGTTGAAGGCCTTCAGGTTGTCGCAGATGAAGTCGACCAGCGCCTTGCTCTTCAGCACCGACGGCGCCGCCTGGAAGATGGTGCTCTGCTGCGGCTGGTCGATGTGCGCCTCGACGGCGACCGAGCCTTCCTTCCGGATGAGGTTCAGGAGCTGGTAGATGCAGACGAAGAGCTCGTCGTAGTTGCTGTGGTGCGCGTTGCTCAGCGTCGCCTTCACCGTCTTGGCGGTGGCCTTCACGAGCGACATCGGGTTCGAGATGAGGAACGCGCCGGCCGCCGCGCCACCGATAATCAGCAGCTCGACGGGCTGCCAGAGGAGGTGGATGTTGCCGCCCTCGAGGAGATACCCCCCGACGACGGCCAGAAACACCAGCACGATGCCAACCAGGGTCACGCGGCCTCCGACTTCCCTACTTCATCGCGAGCGAGTGGACGCGACCGGACCTTAGAACCACGAGACGTGCCAACCACGACGGCCCCCCCGGAACCGGCGGATCCCCGGCAGAGCCTGACGCCTCGAGTGTGCGCCATCCGTGATGCAAACGTGAAGTTTTCGGCCACGGCTGACTCGACGAGCGTCAGAAATTTGCGCGCCGCGGCTCCGGTGATCATCATCATCATCGACGCGCAGCACCTCTGCGCACCAGTCGAGGGGGCACGGTGTTCGGTCAGTGGTTCGATCGGCTTCTGGCTCTGCTGGGCGCCGGCACTCCGTCGACCACCCGCGGCGCTCCGTCCCGCTCGACGCCATCGAGGCCGAGCGCGCCGTCGGCCGACGAGGTCTCGTTCGCCAGCGTGCCCGACGAGGCCGGCGACGCCGACAAGAGCGCCCGTCCACGGCCGAAGCCCCCCGAGAAGCTCTGGAAGCCCTCGCCCGCCGAGTACACCGACCAGGACCGGGGCCAGGTCCTGAGCTGCGACGAGGCGGCGGTCCACACGCTGTCGTCGACGATCATCTCGGAGCTGCTGGCGAGCATCGACAAGATCCCGCCCTTCCCCGTGATCGCCAACAAGCTCATCGAGGCGCTCGAGGCCGCCGACGTCCGCACCGACGTCATCGAGCGGCTGGTCACGCAGGACGCCGTGATCGCCGCGAAGATCCTGAACACGGCGAACTCACCCTTCTACAACTCGCCGACGGCCATCGAGACGCTGCCCCACGCCATCCGCGTCATCGGCCTCGCCGAGGTCTCGCGCGTCGCCGTCGCCGCCGCTACCGCCGCCGTCTTCGACGCCGAGGAGCGCATGGCCCACGAGACCGTATCGTACCAGCAGCAGCTGGTGTGGCGGCACTCGGTGGCCACCGCCCGCGGCGCCGCGTGGCTCGCGCTGCAGCTGTCGCAGGACGTGCAGCGCGCCTACGTCGCCGGCCTGCTGCACGACGTCGGCAAGGCCGTTGCGCTGCGCGGGCTCGGGCTCGCCATCCTGAACGGACGCGTGCGCGAGTTGCCTACCGTCCCCGTCGTCTACGCCGCCATCGAGCAGGCTCACGTCGACGTCGGCGCCATGGTCGCCGACGCCTGGGAGCTCGCCGAGCACCTCGGCGGCGTCGTCGAGCACCACCACACCCCCGACCACGACACGCCGCTGGTGCGGATCGTCGCGCTCGTGTCGGGCGTCGACGAGCTGCGCACGAACGCCGCCCACCGCGCCGGCCTGCTCGCCCGGGTGCGCTCGCTGGCCGAACGCCTCGGCGTCACGCAGGTCCAGCTGATGGAGCTCGAGTTCGAGCTGAAGAAGGCCGCCGCCGCCGCCGGCAAGCTCTGACTGGCCGACGGAGCATCGGCTGCGACTTCTTTGCCGACGCATCGTCGAGAAATCGCCGCTCGTATGTTGGTCGCTCGCCACGCGAGGGGCCCTCCATCGGCCCGCACCCGCGGCTTCGCCGCTGCCCTCTCCCAATGCTGGGAGAGGGCTTCCTCTCGTCCGGTTCAGCGCGTGCGCCGGACTGGACCCTCATGCCCTGATCCCTTCTGCCAATGCGGGGCGAAGGGGAGACGACGACGGGCCACAGCCCCTCGCCCAGAATTGGGCGCGCCGAGGGCGGGGGTGAGGGCTGCCTCTCGTGTGTTCGCCTCTGGCGCGGGCAAGGCGCTTGCTTTGCGTCTGCTGCGCGGCCGGATCGGCAGCGGCAGGAGCACCCGATGGACTTCATGAAGAGCCTCACCGTCAGCGCCTCGGGCATGTCGGTGCAGCGCACGCGAGTCGGTCTGGCGGCGTCGAACCTCGCCAACGTCCAAACCACGCGCGCCGAGGACGGCTCGGGCCCCTACCGTCGGCTCGACGCCGTGGTGACGCCGGCCGCCTTCGACGACGCGCTCGGCAGCGCGATGGGCATCGACGACGGCGTCCGCGGCGCCGAGGTCATGAAGGTCGTCGCCGACCCCACCGAGGGCAAGCTCGTGCACAACCCGACGCACCCCGACGCCGACCAGAACGGCTTCGTGCGCCTGCCCAACGTGAACCCCGTGCAGGAGATGGTGAACCTGATGACGGCGCAGCGCGGCTACGACGCCAACGCCACCGCCTTCGAGACCGCCAAGACCATGATCCAGCGCGGCCTCGACATCGTTCGCTGACGACGACGACGACGCTCCCCTGCTAACGACGACGAGGTCGCCCCATGCGCGTGAACAACTTCAACCTCGAGCTCGGCATCCCGCCCATCGACGGGATGCGCTCCGTGCAGCCGTCGTCGCCCTCGTCGCCGGTGCAGCCCTCGGCCTTCGGCGCCGAGCTGACCAACGCGATGAACCGCCTCGACGAGGCCCAGCGCGTCGCCGAGCAGAAGTCCGTCGAGGCCGCACAAGGAGCCGGCAACGTCCACGAGGTCGCCCTCGCGCTCGAGCAGGCCGACGTCACGCTCAAGGTCGCCGTCAAGGCGCGCAACAAGGTCGTCGAGGCCTACCAGGAGATGATGCGCATGCAGGTGTGAGAGTCCCGTCGCGCGCTCACGTCCACCGGCACCGCGCCTCGCTCGACTCCGCGTCCAACGCCGACGAAGCGACGGAGCGCTCGCCCCGCGACCGGCGCCCGACCTGCGCCCGCATTTCTCCACGCGCTCCCCCTGGACTCGACGCCTCGCGTCGTCATCGCTCGCCGCGTGAGGCTCCGCTCGCCGGGGCGTCACTATTTCGTCGCTGGTCTCGCCGATGCCGTCGACAAAGCGACGGTCGCAACACCGGCGCCGCCCGGCTCTCGTCGCTCCGACGCCGCCTCCAAACGGGTCCGAACCCTGCATGGGCCCGATGGTCCCGGTCTGCGCCGGGGATGAGGCGAAGCGATGGAACCCCTGGTCATCCTTGGACAGCTGAAGAACCTCGTCTCCATGTTCCAGGGGCTGTCGACGCGGGCGCAGATCCTCATCGGCGTCACGGCCCTCGCGCTCGTCGGCGGCACCATCGGCGCCGTCTACCTGTCGCAGGGCAGACCGCAAAAGTACGTCTTCACGAACCTGACCCCCGAAGACGGCGCCGCCGCGGCGACGCAGCTGCAGCAGGCGGGCATCCCGTTCCAGCTCGACTCCGGCGGCACCGCGGTCAGCGTGCCCGAGGACAACGTCTTCCAGGCGCGCATGCTGCTCGCCAACGCCGGCCTGCCCCGCGCCGCCGGCGTCGGCTTCGAGCTCTTCGACAAGGGCGACATCGGCGTCTCCGAGATGACGCAGCGGGTGAACCTGCAGCGCGCCCTCGAAGGCGAGCTGGCCCGCACCATCGGCGCGCTGTCCGAGCTGCGCTCGGCCCGCGTCCACCTGTCGGTGCCGCAGCGCGCCGTGCTGGCCCGCGATCAGGCCAACGGCTCCGCCGCCGTCGTCGTGCACCTGCAGCCGGGACGACACCTCACCGACGCGCAGGTCGCCGGCATCCGGCGCCTCGTGTCGTCCTCGATGGTCGGGCTCAAGGCCGACGCCGTCTCCGTTGTCGATGAGACCGGCGCGCTGCTCGGCGCCACCGACGACGTCACCGCGAGGCTGTCGGAGCACCACAAGCTCGAGCGCCAGATGGAAGAGCGCATCACGTCGCTGCTGACCGCCTCCGTCGGTGAGGGCCGAATCGTCACTCGCGTCGGCCTCGAGATCGACAACACCGAAGAGGACGTGGTGCAGAAGGTCTACGACCCCGACGGCGTCGTCCTGAACAGCGAGCGCCGCCGGACCCAGGCGCGCACCGAGGGCGGCCAGAACCAGGTGATCGGCGCCGCGCCCCGCGACCCGTCGAACCCCGCCGCCGGCGACGGCGGCGGCAGCGTCGACACCGCCAACGCCAACGACGAGTCGCGCACCTGGGAGATCTCGAACACGCAGACCCGCAGCGTGCGCCGGGGCCCGCGCATCAAGCGCCTGTCGGTGGCCATCCTCGTCGACGCCCCCGACGGCAAGCCGCTGCCGCCCGAGAAGCTGAAGGGCATGAGCGAGCTCGCGAAGAACGTCGTCTCCTTCGACCTGCGCCGCGGCGACACCATCGAGATCTCGAGCGCGCAGTTCGTCCGGCCCAAGGGCCTCGACGACGACCAGCAGAAGGACGAAGACAAGCCCTTCATCAGCAGCGAGGTGGTGCTCGCCATCGTCGGCGTCGGCCTGCTCGCCGCTCTCGTCGGGTTCGTGCTGCTGAACGTCCGCCGCAAGCGCAAGAACTTCGAGGTCGAGTCCCAGCGCACCAGCCTGCTGATGCCGGGCAAGACCATCGCCGAGCTGGAGGCGACCCTCGATCAGGCGCTGCTACCGCCGGTCGAGAACCCGGCCGACACCGGCGACGGCTCGTACTCGGTGGTCACCGAGGACGACAATCTGCTGGCGCGCGCCCGCCAGCTGCTGGCACAGAACCCGCACCGGGCACGTATCATCATCTCGTCCTGGTTGAGCACCGAACCCACGGAGCGAGGCAGCAAGAATGTCTACTGACAACAACGCCCTGGAGCTCGCCGATCTGCCTGCCGGCTCCCTCGATGCAAAAGGACCTGGCGCCTCGTCGCCGCAGGTCGCCGACGGGTACGGCAACTTCCCGAGCGCGCCGGAGGTCCACAGCATCGACACCGCCGCCGCCGTGCTGCTCGCTCTCGGCAAGGCGCACTCGGGCGTCATCCTGTCGAACCTGAACGAGGTGCAGATCGGTCAGCTCGTGCGCGGCGCCGAGATGCTGCGCACCGCCGAGCGCGGCATGCGCCGCAAGGCCCTGCGCTCCTTCGTCGAGGCGATGGAGGACGACGAGTCCGCCCGCGTGGCCAGCGACGTCTTCATGCGCGAGCTGCTCGAGAGCGCCCTGGGCGAAGACCGCATCTCGCGCCTGTTCAGCGGCACGTCGAAGGTCACGCTCGAAGAGGTCGGCGAGGACATCTCGACCCTCGCCGGCGCCTCCCCCGACGACCTCGCGCGCCTGTTCAGCGAGGAGCCACCGCAGGCCGTCGCCGTCGCCATCTCGCAGCTGGAGAAGAGCCACGCGCTGTCGATCCTGCAGAAGATGAGCCCTCCGCGTCGGACGCGCATCATCGAGCACCTCGCCTTCGTCGAGAACGTCTCGGCCGAGTACCTGCGCGAGATCATCTCGGGCTTCGCCGACGACGTACGCAAGAGCGGCATCAGCGTCGAGTCCATCGACGGCGAGAAGCTCGCGGTCGAGCTCATCCGCGCGTTCTCGATCCCCGACCAGCAGAAGGTCTTTGCCCAGATGCGCGACCAGCAGAAGGTCGACCGCCTGCGCTCGAAGGTCTTCATGTTCGACGACGTCGCCCGGCTGGCCATGCGCGACCTGCAGGTCCTCATGCGCGAGATCGAGACCAAGATGCTGCTCGTCGCGCTCAAGGGCAGCTCGCCCCAGGTGCGTACGCAGATCCTCGAGAACATGTCGTCGCGTCAGCGCGAGGCGATCCTCGACGACCTGGACTCGATCGGCCAGATCAAGGCCTCGGACACCGAGAAGTCGCAGAACGAGATCGCGCGTGTCGCCATCCGTATGATCGAGCAGGAGCGCATCAGCCCGCCGGGCTGAGCGTGGTCCAGGCACGCGCCGCGCGCGGCCCGACGAAGGCCGCGCCGCAGCGAGGCAGCGACGCGACGACGGAGCAGGGAGCCGGCGATGCATCCTCTCGAGAAGTTCACCCGCAAGGCCGCCGTCGCCCCGCCCCCCGCGACGACGACTACGTTTCGCGGCAGCGTGCTGTCGCCCGGCGAGCCCGTCAGCCTGCCGCCGTGGGTGCGCCTGCTCGCGCCGCCGCCCGACGCGCTCGAAGACGTGGTCGTCGCCGCGCCGTCGCCGCCGCCGCCGCCGCCGCCGTCACCCGAGCAGATCGCGGCGCCGTTCAAGGCGAAGATCGCCGAGCTCGAGGCCCAGCTGGCCGCCGAGCGCGCGTGGATGGCCGCCGCCGCGCAGAAGGTCGACGCCGACCTGCAGCGCTTTGAGTCCAACACCCGCGCGCTGATCGTCGACATGGCGCTGGTGGCCGCGCGCGTCTTCGTCGGCGAGACGGTGTCGGTCGAAGCGGTCACGAACGCCGTCGGCAAGGCCATCGAGAACCTGCCCCTGACCCCGGGAATGACGCTGAGGGTCGCCGCCGCCAACGCCGAGGCGCTGAAGGGCAAGGTGCCCGACACGCTGAAGATCGTCGTCGACCCGACGCTGAAGCCCGGCGACTGCCGCCTCGACTCCGAGAGCGGCGGGGTCGATGCGCGGCTCGAGGTGCGGGCACACGAATTGCGACAGCGTCTGCTGGCCACGCTGCTCGATGGCCGAGGAGACGCCGAGTGACCCATGCGAACGTGGCCGACTGGCGTGAGCGCGTGATGGGCGTGTTGAACGAGCCCGAGAAGCTCCGCTTCGTCGGCCGCGTCACCCGCGTCGTCGGCCTGTCCATCGAGGCCACACTGCCCGCCTGCACCGTCGGCGCGAGCTGCTCGATCCACCTGGGCGACGGCAGTCGCCTGATCGCCGAGATCGTCGGCTTTCGCGGCTCGACGGCGCTGCTGATGCCCATCGGCGAGGTCGCCGGCGTCAGGGACGGCGCCACCGTCGAGCTGATCGGCAGCTCGCCGGTCATCGCCGTCGGCGACGCGATGCTCGGCCGCGTGCTGGGCCCGATGCTCGAGCCAATGGACGGCGGCCCGTCGCTGCTGCTACCGCACCGCACGCTCTTGTGGGCGACGCCGCCGGTGGCGATGCTGCGTCGGCGCATCCACAAGCCGATGGCGACGGGCTTACGCTCGCTCGACACGTTCACGACGTTCGGCGAGGGCCAGCGCGTCGGCATCTTCGCCGGCGCCGGCGTCGGCAAGAGCACGCTGCTCGGCATGCTGGCGCGCCAGGCCGACGCTGACGTCGTCGTCGTGGGGCTCATCGGCGAGCGCGGTCGCGAGGTGCGCGAGTTCATCGAGCGCGATCTGGGCCCCGCGGGGCTCGCGCGATCGGTGATCGTCGTCGCCACCGGCGACGCTCCGCCCGTCGCCCGCGTGCGCGCGGCGGCGGCGGCGACGGCCATCGCCGAGTACTTCCGCCGGCGCGGCAAACGCGTGCTGTTGATGATGGACTCGCTGACGCGCGTGTCGATGGCGCAGCGCGAGATCGGCCTGGCCGCCGGCGAGCCGCCGACGTCCAAGGGCTACCCGCCGTCGGTGTTCACGCTGATGCCGCGCCTGCTCGAGCGCGCCGGCAACGACGAAGGTCAGGGCAGCATCACCGGCCTGTACACGGTCCTCGTCGAGGGTGACGACCTGAGCGACCCCATCGCCGACAACGCGCGCTCGATCCTCGACGGTCACGTCGTGCTGTCGCGCGCGCTGGCCAACGCCGGCCACTTCCCTGCCGTCGACGTACTCGGCAGCGTCAGCCGCGTGATGAACGACATCACCACCGACGACCACCGCAAGGTGGCGACGGCAGTGCGCGAGCTGATGGCGACCCACAAGGAGGCGTCGGACATGATCGAGATCGGCGCCTACCAGAAGGGCAGCAACCCGCGCATCGACCGCGCCGTGCAGGCCGTCGACCCGATCCGCATGTTCCTGCGGCAGCGCACCGACGAGCGCACCACCCTGCCCGAGGCGCTCGACCGCGCCGCCCAGATCCTGTCGTCGACGAACGCCGAGGTGCGCGCGTGATCCCGTTGCTCTTCACCGCCGCGCTCGCCGCCGCCCCGGTCGCCGCCGACGACGACGCTGCCCCGCCGACCGAGTCGCGCTCGGGCTTCTCGCGCTTCTCCGAAGGTGGGCTGGATGACATTCCCGGGAGCGACACCACCAGGACACCCAGCGCGCCGAAGGCCGTTAAGCCGCCATCGACCACCGGGACGAGGTCGTCATCGACGACCGCTCCGCGCGCCCCCACCCGCACCGAGGCGGAGAAGGCCGAGCAGCGGCAGAAGACGCGGCAGGAGCTCGCGACGAAGAGCGCCGTGAAGCAGGCGCGCGAGGAGACCGTGACGATGCTCGAGGAGGTGCGCGGGGTTCTCTCGAGCCTCGAGGCGGGCGAGCCGCCGCCGCCCAACGTCACGGTGCTGCCGCCGCCGGGCGAGGCGAAGGGACCGGGCTGCGATCTGGAGTTGCCGCAGATCCTCGCGTTCGAGCTGCAGCGCATCCGCGCGGTGCGCGACGAGGCGGAGATGATGCTCGAGATGCACGAGCAGAACCTGGAGATCATCCAGGACAAGCTCGACGAGCTCGAGAAGACCCGCGCCGAGCTCGATAAGTCGCGGGAGGTGCTCGAAGAGACGCTGTCGCGCAAGTCGCTCGTCGACGACGAGAAGGACAAGGAGCGCCGGCGGATCCGCCTGCTGATGTCGAGCCGGACGATGAAGCCCAAGAAGATCGCGGCGCTGATGGACGAGATCTCGGTCGACGAAGCGCGGGTGCTGCTCGAGGCGCTCGACGAGCCCACGTCCAAGGCCGTGCTCGAGGCGCTGTCGCCCGAGCGACTCGCCAAGATCGTGGCCTCAGACAAGACGTCCAAGACGTCGTCGACGAAGAGGCCAGCGACCGAGGCGACACCGACTGCGTCGAAGTCGAAGGAGACCCTGTGAACGCCATCCTCGCCGCGCTCGCGCCGACTCCCTCCGCCGAGCAGCGCGGAACCGCCGGCCCCAAGGACCGCCTCGTCGCTGACGGCGACGACGAAGCCGGCTTCGCTGCCGTACTCGGCGCCGCGGGCGCCCGCCGCGGCCTCGGACTCGTCCGCGGCGCGGGCGTGGCCGGCGCGGACGTCGTCGCTGACGATCAGACAGCCGCTCTGGCGTCGTCGCTGCACACATCGTTGTCCTCGTCGCTGGCCGCACGGCTGAAGGCCGAAGGGTCGGCGGCGCCGGCGACAGCCGCCCACGACATCGAGGACTCGCTGTGGACCGAGCGCACCACCGCGCGCGGCAAGGCCGACGCGCTGAAGCGCAAGAACGCCGGGCGGGGCGACGGCGAAGACGTCGCCCCGCCGGCGTCGAACGTCACCGAGGAAGACGACGCGCCGCAGCCGGAGACAGCGCCCCAGCGCGAGGCGTCCTCGTCGCCCTCGTGGCTGCTGTCGTCGCTGTCGAGCGGCGACCGCGTCGGCGACGTGGCCGAGGTCCCGCCGGGCCCGCTGCTCGTGGCCACCGACCACCTGCGCGGGCTGCTGCCCGAGGGCGGCCGCGTGCTGGCGGCGAGCGCGAATCACGTGCGGCTGGAGCTGCCGCACCCGTCGGGCCCGATGCTGCTCGACGTCAGCCTGAAGAGCGGCGTCGTCGACGTCCGCGCCCGCGGCGGCGCCGCCGCCGAGATGGCCTGGCGCGTGCCCGAGCTCGCTGCCGCCCTGCAGAGCGCCGGGGTTCGCCTGGGCAACTTCGAGGTGGCGCCCTTGCAGAAGACCGGCGACTCCGACGCTGCCGACGATGGTCCGGCAGGGGACCGGCAGAATTCCGACGCTCGAGAAGCACCCCGCCGTCGCTCTGGTGTTCTCAATGGTCTCGTGGGGGCTTTCACTTCGCCCTGACCTTCTCTCTCTTCTCTCCTCGCTCTCACGCTTCTCTCTTCGCTGTCTCGCTGTCTCGCTCTCTCGCTTCGCGCTCTCGCTTCTCTCTTCGCGCGCCCTTCGCTCGTCGTCGTTCCTCGGGCTGCGCCCCGCTGCCGGCGCTCTTTCACCATTCGCCTTCGGCGCAACCTGGGGGCCGGTCCCGCCCGGCCCCCAGGCCCCCCGGCGGCCGCTCAGGCGCCGCGGCGGCTGGCGGGGGAGGATAGGGGGCTGACGCCCCCCTACTCCCCCACGACCCCCTCTCGCCCCCCTCGTTCTGCGCGCATCGCTCTCGACGACGAGCAGCCGCGCCATGGCGCCATCGCATCGTCGCGTCGTGCGCGGAGCGCAGTCGCGTCGACGACGAGGATGTTCGCCTCGTCGTGTCATCGCCCGAAGGCACACGACCCGCTGTCGCCGGCCCGGAGGACAGCGTCGGCGACAACGACGGTCCGGCGCTTGGGTCGTGTGCCGGTGTGGGCACTCCGAAGGAGGCCCGGGGTTGTCAGGGGGCGTGGCCAGACGCCCCCTGGCTCCCGCCGAAGGCGAAAGGTCGACACGCGACAACGCGAGCAGAACAACGAGCACGACAAAGAAAGCGCCGGCGGCGGGGCGCAGCCCGGGCAAGCAAGAAGCCGGAAGCGCGAAGACGAAGACGAAGACGAAGACGAAGACGAGAGGTGGCAAGGCTCCTGCAACACCGATGGCGGAGGCTGTCCATGGACGTTTCAAGCACCCGCAGCGCGTCATCGGGCGCGACGGCGCCGGCGACCCGAGGCTCGCAAGAGCTCGGCAAGGACCAGTTCATGCGTCTGATGTTGACGCAGATGCAGAATCAGGACCCGACGTCGCCGATGGACAACCAGCAGATGATCGCGCAGATGGCGCAGTTCTCGACGCTGGAGATCATGCAGCGCTCCGAGCAGACGATGTCGGCCCTGCTCGTCGCTCAAGCGGCGGCGAACCAGCAGCAGGCCATCACGCTCATCGACAAGCAGGTGGTCACGCAGTCCGACAGCCTCGATCTGAAGGCAGGCGATGGGCCCGTGCCGATCTCGATGCAGCTGCCCGAAGAGACCTCGGCCCTCGACGTCGTGATCGTCGACGAGAACGGCAACGAGGTGCGCCACATGAAGGTCGGCCAGCAGAAGGCCGGGCAGTTCGACATGTCGTGGGACGGCCGCGACGACAGCGGCAACCGACTGCCCGAAGGCAAGTACTCGGTGCGCATCAACGCCATCAACAAAGCCGGAGACGACATGGGCGTGAAGCCGCAACAGGTCTTCCACGTGGATGCCGTCACCTTCGTCGATGGCGTCGCACAGCTGCGCTGCGGCGACCGGGTCCTGTCGATGAACGAGATCGTCGAAGTCCGCTGACCGCGATCGTCGGCATGACGCTGACGACGAATCCCCAGGGGTCCCGCGCGCACGACGACGCGCAGGCCCCACAGCAGGCGTCGGCGGCGACGCATGGAGCACGAGTCATGGCGAGTCTGTTCACCTCGATGTTCAGCGGCCTCAGCGGCCTGCGCGCCACGAGCACCGACCTCGCGGTCATCGGCGACAACATCGCCAACGCAAACACCGTCGGCTTCAAGGGCAGCCGCACCGCGTTCGAAGACGCCATCTCCGAGAGCCTGATCGGCGGCGGCGGCGGCGACGTCGGCCTCGGCGTCAACGTGCAGGCGGTGCAGCGCATCCTGACCCAGGGCGCGCTGGCCAACACCGGCGTGGCCACCGACCTCGCGCTGCATGGCGACGGGTTCTTCGTCGTCAATACCGCCGACGGCGTGCAGTACACCCGCGATGGCCAGTTCACCGTCGACAAGGACGGCCGCATGGTGACTCTGTCGGGCGACCCGGTGCAGGGCTTTCCTGCCGACGGCGCCGGCAACATCGGCAACAACATCGGCGACCTGAACGTCGGCCAGATCTCGGCGCCGCCGCGGGCGACGTCGTCGGTGTCGGTGACCGCCAACCTCGACGCCACCGCTCCCGACGCCGACCCCGCGGTGCCCTTCGATCTGGCGAACCCGGCGGCGACGTCGACGTTCCAGAACTCGGTGACGGTGTTCGACTCGCTCGGCAACCCGATCCAGATCGACATCTTCTATCGCAAGAACGCCACCGGCGCGTGGGAGTACCACGCGCTCACCGACGGCAGTAACATCGACGGCGGCACCGCCGGTAACAACGTCGAAGTCGCCGCCGGCACGATGACCTTCGACACCACGGGGCGCCTTTCCAACGTCACGCAGACCGTGAACAACTTCAACCCGGTGGGCGCGACGCAGCCGCAGCCGCTGAGCTTGAACTTCGGCGATCCAACGGCGACGGGCGGCACCGGCCTCGGCGGTATCACCCAGTTCTCGGCGCCGTCGTCGGTGTCGTTCACAAACCAGGACGGCGCGACGTCGGGCGAGCTGGCCAACATCAGCATCGACGACGACGGCACCATCCTCGGCATCTTCAGCAACGGCGTGTCGCAGCCCCTCGGCCGCGTCGCGGTGGCCACCTTCGCCGCCGCCGACCAGCTGTCGCGCGAGAGCAGCAACCTGTTCAGCGAGACCGGCCAGTCGGGGCAGGCGAGCATCGGCGTCGCCGGCACCGGCGGACGCGGTCGCGTGATCGGCGGGGCGCTCGAGCGCTCGAACGTCGATGTCGGCGACGAGCTCGTGCAGATGATCATCTCGCAGCGCGCGTTCCAGGCGAATTCGAAGATTGTCGCGACGGCAGATACGCTGCTGGGTGAACTCATCAACCTGAAGAGGTAACGCCGATGGCCGACAAGCCCGAGACAGAAGAGCCAGCGCCCAAGAGCGGCGGCAACATGACGGTCGTCCTGGCCGTCATGTTCACCGGGCTGCTGAACACGGCGGCCATCGGTGGCCTCGGCTACTTCTTGATGAACAAGATGAACACGGCGGCACCAGCGACCGCCAGCAAGCCCGCCGACGGCGAAGGCGGCGAAGGCGGCGCGGGCGGCGCGGGCGGCGAGGGCGGCGCGGGCGGCGAGGCGACGGCCCACGACGAAGGCGGTGACGCCGCTGCGGGCGGGAGCGACTACGGCGCGCCAGTGAAGCGCACCGGGCCGCCGGCGCAGGTGCACCAGCTGACGAACATCGTCGTGCGGCTGAAGGACATCGAGCGCGAGCACCACGCCCGCATCAGCCTCTCCCTGGAGTTCAACGCCACCGCCGAGAAGGCCGCCATCGAGGCCTCGCTGCACCGCATCCGCGAGGCCGCGGTCAGCTACGCCAGCGACCGCCGTTACGACGAGATGCGCGGCTCACGCGGCATGCTGGACATGAAGAAGCAGCTGAAACGCCAAGCCCGCGCGCTGTTCGGCACGGAATTCGAGGAGTTGTACGTCACCGAGTTCGTCGCCCAGTAGTCGCCCGGTCGTCGCCCGGTCGTCGCCCAGGAGTCCGCGAGTTCGTCGCTGGGGGGCGAACGCTGGTCGACGCGGGCAGTTTCTGCGGCGCGGTAACGACGTGGTCGCCGTCGATGGTCAGACGCGGTAGAAGCGCTGGTCTCCCGTGGCGCGCCGCGCCGTCGCCACCCCGAGGTCATCGATGACCCAGCTGTCTGAAGAAGAACTGAAGGCTGTCGTCAACGCCGTGCAGACCGACAGCACCGAGCGGCGTCCGCGGGCGGGGATCCGCCCGGTGCGCGGGATCGATCTGACCGAGCGCGCTTCGTCGGCGGCAGCGTCGATGGAGACGATGAACCTGATCATCACCGGCACGCTGCGCGAGCACCTGACATCGTTCGGCGACGACGCCAAGGGCTTCGAGCTGGTGGAGATGACCGGCGCCGAGGTGCAGGACTCGCGCGTCAGCCTGGTGTCGGGCGGCGGCGTCGCCTTCGTGTTCAACGCCCACGGCGAGACGAGCATCCTGTCCATCGACCTGGTCATGGCCCGCCAGCTCGGTCGCGTGCTGCTCGGCGACCGCACGCCGCTGAACGAGAGCGAGGTGCCGCCGCCGCTGGCGCGCTCGGAGTCGCGCGTGCTCGAGCGCGCCATCAAGGTCTTCCTGGTCAAGCTCGCCACCGCGCTGCACGTGCCGTCGCCCTTCGAGGTGCTGAAGACCGAGGCCATCGGTCCGCGTCTGCGACTGTCGCTGCCGGCCGCGCCGATGTGGTGCATCCGCTTCGTCCACCCCGAGACGCGCGGCAACATCTGCATCGCGTTTCCCTACGAGCTCGCGCGCCGCACCCTGTCGGAGGCCAAGCCCATCTCGGTGCCCAAGGACCTGCCGTCGCGCAAGCGCTACCAGTCGATGGTCCTCGACACCGACGTAGACGTCATCGCGGTGCTCGGCCGGGCGAACATCTCGCTCGAGGAGTGGCTGCAGCTGAAGGCCGGCGAGGTGCTGCTGCTCGACCGGCTGTCGACGGCGACCCTCGACCTGCTCGTCAACGACAACAAGAAATACGAGTGCGAGCCGCAGGTCGACACCGGCAAGGTGACCGTGAAGATCACGCAGATCGTCGTCGACCCCAACGCCGGCTGAGAGGCTGACGGCAGCTCGGCTGCGACTTCGTGGCCGGCCGTCGTCGCTCGCTCGCGTACATCCCGTCTTCGAGGTCTGGCGCTCCCTTCGCTCCTCGCCCGCCGCCTCGCCTCGCGCGGCTTTTCGTCAGACCCTGAAAGGCCTCTGAGAGGCTGACGGAAGATCGGCTCGGCGATATGCCGGCGGCCCTTCAGCCGCCGAAGCCGGTGAGCAGATCGTCCATGCCCCAGCGCGCGGTCGTGGCGCGCGTCGACGACGACGACGGTCGCGCCGCCGGCGTCAGCGTCGCCGCCGGCGACGACGCCAGCTCGAGCGTCACGACCTCAGCGAGGCTGTACTTGCCGGCGCGCAGGGCGCCCTGCCCGTCGCGCGCGAACGTCAGCGAGCGGCCGTTGGCGGTGTCGACGGCGGTGTAGCCGCCGCCCGGCGCGCGGCCGGTGACGACCAGGAAGTGGTCGGTGCGACCGAGCGACGAGGACGTGCCTTCCTTGAAGTCGACGCCGACGATGACGGGGCGGCCGCGGGCGAGCGCGGCGTCCATCGCGCGGGTGTCGCCGGTGAACGGCGCGCGCGACGCGAGCTTCAGGCCGAGCGCCTGCGCGGCGGCAGGCACCTGCATGTTGTTGCCGTCGAAGCCGCCGGCGGCGGTGACGGCGTGGTTGGCGGCGTCGACGCCGCGCCGCGCGCCGGTCAGCGCGTTGGACACCATCGTCATCGACGTCAGCAGGCATCCCGCCTGACGGATGGTCTTTGTGCCCGTGCCGAGCGTCGCGTTGCTGTCGGCCTGCGACAGCGGGATGACGCCGGTGTCGTCCTGCGGCGAACCCACGACGGGCGTCCACGAGCGCTGCAGCGCCTGCTCGACGCTGGCGCCGCGGGCAAGCCCCGGCACGCGGCCCTGCGCGACGGCGTCGGCGGCCGCCTGCGGCAGCAGGTCGTCGGGCAGCGCGAGGTCACCTACGTCGATGGACAGGTCGATGCCCATGTCCATCCCCATCCCGATGTCCATGCCCGACAGGCCGAAGCCGTCACGCGGCGCCTTCGCCTTCGACGCTGCCGACGACCGCATCAGCGCCAGCTCGTCGACGCTGCCGAGGGCGTAGCCGCCGGGCGCGCCGTCGACGGCGGCGCTTGCGTGGGATCGCGGCTGCGGGCCGTGCACGGTGCGCGGCGGGCCGACCGAGGCCCCCGGCTTGCCGGTGATGGCGTCGCCGACGCCAAGGTTGCCGCCCTGCACGACGGTGTCGGCGAGCTTCTCGAGCATCATGCCCTTCATCATCGGGTGGCCACCGACGCCGTCGAACAGGTGGCTGGCCTCGAGCATCTGGCGCACGAACATGCTCTCGACGCCGTCCTTGACCTTCTTGGCGTCGCCCGCCGCCTGCGCCGCCTTCTCCTCGGGCGACGCCGGCTTCTTCAGCGCCGTGTGGTTCGGCAGGCCCGAAGGAGCAGGAGACGTCGACAGCGACGTGGGCGGAGCGTGGTCTTGCAGGCGCATCTCACCGGACCTCCAGCTCGGCATCCAGGGCGCCGGCCGAGTGGATGGCTTGCAGGATCTCGACCAACTCGCGCGACGTCGCGCCGAGGAGCTTCAGGGCGTTCACCAGCTCACCCAGGGTCGTCGTGGCCGGCAGCGCGGCGACGGTGGTGTTCTCGCGGGTCGTGATGTTGGCCTGGTCGGTGCGCACCGTCGTGCCGGTCTGGCTGAAGGCGCCGGGCTGCGACACCTGCGGCGTCGACTGCACGTTGATCTCGAGGTCGCCGAAGACGACGGCGACGGGCCGCAGCCGCACGCCCTCGCCGGCGACGACGGTGCCGGTGCGGTCGCTGATCACGACGCGGGCGCGCTGCACCGCCTCAACCTCGACGTCTTCGATGGCGGCGAGGATCTCGGGCACCCGGCCGGCGGCGGTGTTGGCGACCTCGACCTTCACGGCGGCGGCGTCCAGCGTCGTCACCTTGGCGATCAGGCCCTCCATCGGCTGGCCGGCGGCGCTGACCGCCTCGATGGCCTTGGCGAGGCGCACGGCGGTGGCGAAGTCGGGCTTACGCAGCGACACGACGAGCCCACCCTGGCCGAGCTCGGGGCTGACGTCGCGCTCGACGATGGCGCCCATTGGGATGTTGCCGCTGTTGGGCTGGTTGCGCGTCAGGATCGTGCCGGCCGAGGCGACCTGGAACGCCGACACCTGCACGCTGCCCTGCGCCACCGCGTAGGTCTTGCTGTCGGGGCCCTGCAAGGGCGTCATCACCAGCGTGCCGCCCTGCAGCGAGCGCGCGTTGCCGAGCGAGCTGATGTGCACGTCGAGGCGACCGCCCGGCCGCACGAACGTCGGCAGCTCGGCGGTGACGATCACGGCGGCGACGTTGCGCACGCGGATGTCGCGCGGGTCGATGCGGACGCCCAGGCGACCAAGCAGGCCCGACACGGCCTGCGTCGCAAACAGCGTCTGCTCGGTGTCGCCGGTGCCAGCGAGGCCGACGACGAGGCCGTAGCCGTACAGCAGATTCTCGCGGGCGCCGCGCACGTGGATGAGCTCGCGCGCCTTCACCGGCGCCGCCGCCGCCGCCGTCGACATGGCGAGCGACCCGACGAGCACCCCGGCGAGCAACGCGTGGGCGGACAGGATCGACGGCAGGCGCATGGCGAGACTCCGGTGCAGGGATACGAGGACCGTTCGGACCGCCCGTGAGGGGGGCCGGCTCAGAAGGGCCACACCCACGAAGCAACCCGCGTGCCCCACGGGGTCGACTGGCCGTCGGTCATGGCGCCCTGGCCGACGAACTCGATCTCGGCGTCGGCGATCATCGAGCTCTTGATGCTGTTCTGCTCGTCGATGTCGATGGGACGCACGATGCCCGACACGTACAGGTGCTGCTCTTCGTTGTTCACCAGCACGACGCGGTGGCCCTCGATGAACATGTTGCCGTTGTCGTAGACCTTCCGCACCGACGCCGGCACCGTCGCCAGCAGGCGCTCGCTGCGGCCCGAGCGGCCCTCGCCGGTGAAGCTGTTCTGGCTGTCGGCCCCGGCGGTGGCCTGCACGCTGGCGTCGGCCAGCCCGGCGAGCAGCGGCCCCACCAGCGGCACGAAGCTCAGGTCGTTCCAGAAGCGTCCGTTTCTCGTCACCCGGGTGTCAGCGCCGCGGCGGGCATCGGCGACCTCTTCGACGCGGACGATCACGACGTCGTTGACGCTCAGCGCACGCAGGTCGGCGAACGGCGATGACGTGCGGCTGCTCGTCGCCACCCACAGCGAGCCGCTGTCATCGCTGGCCGAGCCCTGCTCGGTGGGCAGCGCCTCGGGAGCGACGCGGCGCCTGGGCGTGTACTCGGCGACGTGCGGCGTGGCGCAGCCGCCGGCCACGGCGACGACCACGACGAGGACAACAGAAGAGACGACGGCGCGGCTCATGGGGACTCCTCGATGTGCAGAGCGCCGGCGGCAAAGACGCCGTGGACCTGGCGACCATTGGGCAGGCGAGCGCAGTGGTGACGACGATCCACCGTGCCGGCGCAGGGCATCGCGACGGCGGTGCGGACGAGGCGCAGGGCGCCCGCCTGCAGCACGACCTTCACCGCCGCGCCCGGGGCGGGGCCGGGCAAGGCAAGGTCGTCGTCGACGAGCACGCGGCCGGGCGCCAACGCGCGGCGGGCGGTGGCGCCGTCGGGCAGCGTGGCGACGGCGCGCTGGTGCGACTGCATCTCGCGGAGCTCGACGGCGGTGACGTCGGCGAGCGCGGCGCCCGTGGCCGCAGCCCGCTGCACGACCAGCACCGGCTGCTCGATGCGGACGTCGACGACGACGCGAGCGCTGCAGCCGTCGCCTGTGCCTTCGACGTCGACGACGGCGGGGCCGCTTCGGTCGAGCGGCGACAAGGGCGTCGCCTTCGCGGGTACGCAGTGGGCGGGCAGGCCGCCAACGCGCTGCACCGACAGGCGCGAAGACGCCGGCGCCGACGACGACAGCAGCTGCGCGACGGCGCGGGTCGCCGCCGTGGGGGCGGTGGCCGACGACGACACGGCGCGCGACGGCGCGGCGACGACGACGAGGGCAAGAGCAAGAAGGGCGCGCTGCATGGGGTGCCTCGGCTCGCTCACTTCAGGTTGCTGAGCTTCTGCAGCATCTGGTCGGCGGTCTGGATGATCTTCGAGTTCATCTCGTACGCGCGCTGCGTCGTGATGAGGTCGAGCATCTCTTCGACGCTCTTGACGTTGCTGCCCTCGAGGAACCCCTGGGCGAGCTCGCCGCTGCCGCGCTCACCGGGGCGCACCGACGTCGGCAGGCCCGCCGCCGTCGTGCTGCGGTACAGGTTGCCGCCGACGGACTCGAGGCCGGCGGGGTTCTGGAAGATGGTCAGCTCAAGGTTGCCGATGGGCACGGCCTCGTCGCGGCCGGCGACGCGCGCGGTGACGACGCCATCGCGGCTGATGGACAGGTCGGTGGCCTCGGGCGGCATGCTGATGCCGGGGTCGAGGGGGTCGCCGGCGGCGGTGACCAGCCGTCCTTCGCTGTCGATGCGCAGGTTGCCGGCGCGGGTGTAGCCGATGTCGCCGTTGGGGCGGGTGACGCGCAGAAAGCCCGTGCCCTCGATGGCGAGGTCGAGCGGGTTCTGCGTGTTCAGCAGGTCACCGGTACCGAAGTCGCGGGCGACGGCGGCGACGCGGGCGCCGAGGCCGACCTCGATGGGCGTCGGCGCGCGGTTGCCGGCGGTGTCGACGCCGCTGCCGGCAGCCTGCAGCCGGTCGGGCAGCAGCTCGCTGAACTCGGCCCGCGCCCGCTTGAAGCCCGTCGTCGACGAGTTGGCGAGGTTGTTCGCAACCACATTCATCTTCTGTTCCTGGACCATCATGCCGGTGGCCGCGGTGTAGAGAGAGCGCATCATGGTCGGGGTCCTCGGTTCGGGTTCTCCCCTCCTTCTCTCCAAGGACCGTGCCCGACCGTCGCCTTCTTTTTCTTCGTCGCGCTTCTGACCGCGTCACTGCTCGGGCTGCGCCCCGCTGCTTGCGCTTTCGTTGTCATCGTTGTCGTCGTTGTCGAGCTCGTCGCTGCTCGGTCTGCGCCCCGCTGCTTGCGCTTTCGTTGTCACCGTTGTCGGGCTGCTCGCGTTGTCGCTCTTTCACCTTTCGCCTTCGGCGCGACCTGGGGGCCGGTCCCGCCCGGCCCCCAGGCCCCCCGGCGGCCGCTCAGGCGCCGCGGCGGCTGGTGGGGAACAAGGGGGGCTGCCGCCCCCCCGGTTCCCCACACCCCTCCAGCCCCCCCTCGCTCTGCGCGCTTCCCGCTCGACGACGAGAAGCGGCGCCATCCCTTGTTCTGCGCGCATCGCTGTCGGCGACGAGAAGCGGCGCCATCCCTCGCTCTGCGCGCTTCCCGCTCGACAACGAGAAGCGGCGCCGGGGCGCCATGGCGTCACGGCGCCGAAGCGCAGTCGCGTCGACGACGAGAATGTTCGCCTCGTCGTGTCATCGCCCGAAGGCACACGACCCGCTGTCGCCGGCCCGGATGAAAGCGCCGACGACAACGACGGTCCGGCGCTTGGGTCGTGTGCCGCTGCCGGCACCCCCAAGGAGGCCCGGGGTTGTCAGGGGGCGTGGCCAGACGCCCCCTGACTCCCGCCGAAGGCGAAACGTCGACACGCGACAACGCGAGCAGAACAACGACGACGACAAAGAAAGCGCCGGCAGCGGGGCGCAGCCCGAGCAGCGACGAGGTCAGAAGCGCGACGAAGAGAAGCGCGACGACGTCGAAAGCGAGAAGAAGAAAAAGAAGCTCAGCCGCGCGGGCGCCCGATCTCGTTGGCCTTGTCATCGAGCTTCTGCACGGTCTGCAGCGCCTGCAGCGACTGCTCGTACGAGCGCTGCGCCGAGATCATCGAGATGGTCGAGTCGAGGCCGTTGGCGTTGCTGCCGTCGATGGCACCGACGGTAACGGTGCCGTCCACGGTCACGGCCTGACCCTTGCGCGGCAGGACCTGCGCCGGGCCGACGCGCTGCAGCTCACCCGGCAGCTGGAACAGGCCGAGGCGACCGCTCTCGCGCTCGCCGGCAAAAACGCGGCCGCGCTCGTCGATGAACGGCACCGTGCCCGGGTCGACAGCGATGGGCTCGGCGTTGACGCCGAGCACCTTGTTGTGCCCGACGCGCAGGAAGCCGTCGACGCCGACCTGCATGCGGCCGTCGCGGGTGTAGGTGACGGTGCCGTCGGCCTGCTGCACGCTGAGCCACGTGCCCTCGGTGGGGCGCACGTCCAGAGGGCGACCGGTGCGCACGGCGGGGCCGTCCTGGCGGACCACCGAGGTCTCCACCGGGAGCACCTGCCGCATCGGCGCGTCCTTCTCCGCCTGCTTGTTGCCGAGGATCTCTTCGTCGATGGCCGTCGAGAACGCGTAGGTCACCGCGCGGTAGCCCGGCGTCGCCTGGTTCGCGAGGTCGTCGGCGAGCTCGTCGAGCTCGCGCAGGCGGGCCGTGGCTCCAGACATCGCGATGTAGTGCAGGCGTGGCATCGGGTCCTCCGCGGGGTCGCCTCCTTGAAAAGCAACGCGCGTGCCATCGCCTTCGCTTTCTTCTTCTTCTCGTGCTTCCGGCTTTGCCCCGCCCCTCGCGCGCTCATCTTTCGCGCTTCTGACGTCTTCGTCTTCGCGCTTCCGGCTTCTTGCTTGCCCGGGCAGCGACGACGTGGAAAGCGGTGAAGAGCAGCGCGAAGACGTCGAAAGTGGTGAAGAAGAAGAAGAAGAAGACTGGCCCGGGGTCTGCAATGCGACCGGCGGGCGCGCCGTGCCGGCCGCGCCGACGACGACGCAAAGACCAGCCCGAGCAGGTGCATGGAAGAAGGCGGAGACGACGGGAACGAGGAGTCAAAGACCGAGGACCCGAGTCCTCAGCGTCTGGAGCAGGCGTTCGAGCAGGGCGACCTGCCGATGAGCCACGACTTCATCTCCGTCGTCAGCATGTGCCTGGGCCTGATCGTGATCTTCGCGCTGCTGCCGTCTTTGACGCAGGCGCTGGTGACGACGATCCGCTCGTTCGAGCCGATGACGCGCACGCAAGACCCGGCGCCGATGCTCCGCTCGATGGGCACCCTGCGGCTGCCCGTGCTCGGGCTGGCCCTCGCCGGCACCGTCGGCGCGCTGGCGGCGTCGCTGGGGCAGACCGGCGGGCGGCTCTTCCCCGACAAGCTCGCCCCCGACTTCGGCCGGCTGATGTCGTTTCAGGCGATCACCCACGCGTTCACGAAAGCCGGGGTCAGCGACATTTTTTTGGCGGTGGTCAAGCTGACGGTGGTGCTGGCGGCGACGGTCCTGCCCAGCACCGACGAGATCGTGACGCTGACTCGCCTGATCCTCGCGACCAGCGACACCCAGGCCGGCGCCATCGCCACCCTTCTGTCGCCCATCGCCATGCGCGGCGCCCTGGTGCTCGCCCTGGTGGCCGGCCTCGACCTGGGCGTCCAGCGCTACCGCTGGTTCCAGAAGAAGAAGATGACCAAGGCGGAGGTCAAGCGCGAGATGAAGAACGACGAAGGCGACCCCCACATCAAGGGTCGTCGACGTCAAATCGCTCGCAAGATGGCCCGGCGCAAGCCGCCGCAGCAGACCGTCCCCAAGGCCGATGCTGTGATCGTCAACCCCACCCACATCGCCATCGCCATCCGCTACCGCAAGGGCGAGCACCGCGCGCCCATCGTGATCGCCAAGGGCAAGGGCGTCACCGCCGACACCATCCGCGCCCTCGCCCGCGAGCACCAGGTCCCCATCGTCAAAGACATCCCACTGGCGCGGCTCCTGCATAAGAAGTGCGAGATCGGGCGCGAGGTGCCCATGGAGACCTTCAAGGCAGTGGCCGCGGTGCTGGCCTTCGTCTCGAAGATCACCGGTCGACCCCCGGGCACGGGCCCGTAAGGCGAGACCAGCACCCGAGACCCCGGTCGAACGAACGGAGCCCTCGTGGTCAGCGTCGCCGCCCCTGCCCCCGCCAAAGCCGACACGGGAGACGCCGCCAACGCCCTCGCCGTCGTCGTGCTCGGCGTGATGGCGCTGCTGATCCTGCCGGTGCCGCCGTTCCTCCTCGACGCGCTGCTCGGCCTGAACCTGGCCGCGTCGGTGCTCTTGCTGCTCGTCTCGCTGCGCGTGCGCGAGGCGCTGACGCTGTCGGTGTTTCCGTCGCTGCTCTTGCTGCTGACGCTGTTTCGGCTGGGCCTGAACATCGCCACGACGCGCCTCGTGCTCTTGAACGGCGGCCAGGAGGGCGGCGCCGGCCACGTCGTCGAATCCATCGGCAAGTTTGCCGTCGGCGGCAACATCGTCATCGGCGCCGTCGTCTTCTGCATCCTGCTCGTCGTGAACTTCATGGTCATCACGAAGGGCTCGGGCCGCATCTCGGAGGTTGCCGCGCGCTTCACGTTGGACGCCCTGCCCGGCAAGCAGATGTCCATCGACGCCGACCTGCAGGCCGGCCTCATCGACGAAAGCGGCGCCAAGGCGCGCCGCGCGCGGCTCGAGCAGGAGACCGAGTTCTTCGGCGCCATGGACGGCGCCAGCAAGTTCGTCCGCGGCGACGCCGTCGCCGGCCTGATCATCACCGGCATCAACATCGCCGGCGGCCTCGTCTCAGGCCTGGCCGGCGGCATGTCGCTGCTGCAGGCATCGAAGACGTACACGATCCTCACCATCGGCGACGGCCTCGTCTCACAGATCCCCGCGCTGCTCATCTCGACGGCGGCCGGCATCCTCGTCACCCGCGCCGGCACCAGCGGCGAGCTCGGCGCCGCGATGGGCGGCCAGCTGCTCAGCGAGCCCAAGGCCATCTACGTCGCCGCCGGCATGCTCGGCCTGATGGCGCTGGTGCCCGGCATGCCGACGGTCATCTTCCTTGGCATGGCCGGCGGCGCCGCCGCCCTGGCGAAGCGCACGATCACGAAGAAGGAAAAGGCCGAAGCCGCCGCCGCCAAGGCGAAGACGATGCCGGGCAACCCCCACGCGTCGCCCAACGCCGCGCCCGAGAAGCAGAAGCGCATCCAGGACACGTTGCTCGAGGAGCAGCTGGTGCTGCAGCTCGGCCTCGGCCTGTCGCAGCTCATCGACGCGCGTAGAAACGGCGAGCTGCCCGGCCGCCTGATCGCGCTGCGTCGTCGCCTGGCCGAGGAGCTCGGCGTGATCACGCCGGTGATCACCGTCGAGGACACCGAGAAGATCGACGCGTCGACGTACCGGCTGATGCTGCGCGGCGCCGAGCTCTTGAGCGGCAAGGCCTTCGCCGACCGCTGGATGGTGCTCGATCCGACGGGCCGCGAGCCCGGCGTCGAGGGCGTGCCGGCCAAGGACCCGACGTTCGGGCTGCCGGCGCGCTGGGTGACCAACGAGCTGAAGGCCAAGGCGCAGCGCCAGGGGCTCACCGTCGTCGACCCCGCCTCGGTCGTGACGACCCACATCGACGAGGTCATCCGCCGTCACCTGCACGAGATCGTCGGCCGCCAGGAGATTCAAGAGCTCCTGACGCTGCTCGGCAAGGAGAACCCCAAGATCGTCGAGGAGGTCGTGCCGCAGATGATCAGCCTCGGCGAGCTGTCGATGATCATGCGCGGCCTGCTGCGCGAGGGCATCTCGGTGCGCGACATCCGCACCATCCTCGAGACCGTGGCCGAGCACCCCGGCAAGAAGGACATCAACTTCCTCATCGAGCAGTGCCGCCGCCGCCTGTCGCGCCAGATCTCGGGACGCCTCGCCGGCACCGACCGCCGCATCCCCGTCGTCACCCTCGACCGCGAGCTCGAGACCGCGCTGCGCTCGTCGCTCGGTATCTCCGACGGCGAGACGACGCTGGCCCCCGCCATCGACATCGCCCGCAAGGTCGTCGACACGCTGCAAGAGCGCGCTGCGGTGCAGACCACCGAGGGCATCCCGCTCGTCGTCGTGGCACCGTCCGATCTTCGACGCCCCTTCTTCGAGTTCGTATCGCGCTTCGTGCCCGAGGTGAACGTCGTGACGCCGCGTGAGATCGCCTCGGGCTTCACCGTCGAGCCGATGACCACCATCGCGCTTCCGGCAAGGAACCTGCAAAGGAAGTCGGCATGATCTCCGTCGCCCACAATCTCGAGTCCTCGGTGTTCCGCGCGCCCACCGCCCGGGAGGCCCTCGCCGCCGCCCGCGCCAGCCTGGGCGACAACGCCGTCGTCCTGTCGACCCGCACCGTCCCGAGCGTGCTCGGCGGCGGCGGCAGCGTCGAGGTCGTCGCCCGCGCCGGCAGCCCCACCCGCGCCGTCGACGCGGCGCTGCGCGCCTGGACGCCGCCGCGCCCTGCTCCGTCGGCGGCTCCGTCCGCGGCGCCCCGGCCGACGCCAGCGGCCGCCGCCGCCCGCTACCGCTCTACGACGCAGGCGCCGTCAACGCCGCCGTCTCCCGCGTCATCCCTGGGCGGCCAAGAGTTCGCGAGCCTCGGCGCGCTCGCCGGCGGTGCCTTTGGCGGCGGCGGGCTCGGTGACTTCGAGCGGCTCGCGCAGATCGCCGCGCAGCCGCCCGCCGCCGGCCGCGGCCCGTGGAAGAACGCCGCCGACCCGCCGTGGACCCACAAGGGCCCACGCACCGTCGGCGTCTTCGTCGGGCCGACGGGCGCGGGCAAGACGACCACGCTGGTGAAGGTCGCGGCGCGCGCGGTGATGCTGAACGGCCTGCGACCGCTGCTCGTCACCCTCGACGTCTGGCGCGCCGGCGCTGTCGTCCAGCTCGAGAGCTACGGCCGCGCCCTCGGCCTCGAGACCCTCGTGGTCGAGAACCCGCGCGACATGCGCCGCGTGCTCGAGCGCGACGACACCGAGATGATCCTCGTCGACACCGCCGGCCGCTCGCCCAAGGACGTCACCGCCCTCGACCGGCAGGCCACGTACGCGTCGGCCCTGGGCCTGCACCGCGCGCACCTGGTGCTGCCGGCGACGTTCTCGGAGACCGCGATGCAGGCCGCCGTCAGCCAGTACTCGTGCTTCCCCATCGAAGACGTGATCGTCACCAAGATCGACGAAGGCGGCGGCCACGACGACATCGAGCGCGTCGGCAAGGCCGTCCACCTGCCCGTCTGCGCCGCGACGAACGGACAGAACATCGCGGAGGACCTCCTCCCCGTTCCGTCGTCGTCCGGCTACGCTGCCCAGCACGCTCGCCCGTTCGAGGAGGATCGATGAGCCAGGCCACCAGTTCCCCGGCGACCGCGCCCATGGTGTTCGCCGTCGCCAGCGGCAAAGGAGGCGTCGGCAAGACGTTCTTCTCGGTGCACCTCGCGCTGCTGTCGCGGATGATGAAGCCGCGCGTGCTGCTCATCGACGGCGACCTCGGCCTGTCCAACGTCGAGGTCGCGATGGGCCTGCACCCGCGCCATCACCTCGGCGACGTACTGTCGGGCGCGCGCACGCTGTCCGACGCCGTCACGCTGCACCCCAAAAGCGGGCTGCACATTCTCGCCGGCGGCGCCGGCGTGCGCGAGCTCGCCGACCTGACCCCCGAGCGGCGGCACCTGATCACGACGACGCTCGAAGAGGGCTTCCGCAACTATGACGTCGTCGTCATCGACGCCGGCGCCGGCGTGCACCCGGCGGTGATGTTCCTCGTCGAGATGGCGACGATACCCGTCGTCGTCACGACGCGCGAGCCGCAGTCGATGGCCGACGCGTACTCGTTCCTGAAGATCGCGTCGACGACGGGGCGCCACCGCGACTTCCACATGGTGATGAACCAGATCGACGATGACAAATCAGCGCGCGACGCTTTCGCGCGGCTGTCCGAGGTCGTCGGCCGCTTCCTACCCGTGCGCCTGCGCCTGCTCGGCTGCGTCCCCGACGACGACGCCGTCACCGACGCCGGCTACCGGCGCCGCTCGCTCTTCGACCTGAACTTCACCCCGCCGGCGGCGCGCGCGGTCTGGACGGTCGGCGAGCAATTACTGGAAGCCGGCGCGCATGCGGTCGCCGAGCCAGCAACGAGCCAGGTGTGCGCAGGGTAGTAGACCGCTACACCCGCCACGTCGAAGCAGTCGAGCGCGACGCGCTGCTCAAGGAACACGGCGGGCTGGTACATCGAACCGCGCGGCGGGTGTCGATCAAGATCGGCAAGGACGATCTCGTCGACGATTTCGTCTCGGTCGGGCTCGTCGCGCTGTTCGAGGCGCACCAGAAATACGATCCCACGCAAGGAGTTTCGTTTCCGTCCTACGCCTACCGCCGCATCCAGGGCGCGATGATCGACGAGGCCCGCCGACTCGATGTCCTGCCCCGCCGCCTGCGGGCACGCACGGTGCTGCTCGAGAAGCGCCGACAGGCGCTGACGGCGAAACTCGGTCGCGACCCGTCCCGCGACGAGCTGGCGAGAGAACTCGACTGGGACACCACCGCCGTGGAGGAGACCGAGATGCTCGCGCGCGAACAGCTGCCCATTGAAGACTTCGAGGACTCCGTCGCCAGCGAGTCCGATCCGCTCGAGGACATCATCAGCTCGCGCCAGCTGACGGTAGCGAACGCGCTGACGCGCATCCCCGAGCGGCTGCAGCTGGTGCTGCAGCTGCGCTTCGTCGAGGAATTCTCGGTGAAAGAGGTCGGCGACCTCCTCGGGCTCAGCAAGACGCGCGCGCACGGCCTGATCCAGGAGGCGCTGGTGCAGGTGCGCCACAGCCTCGACGTCGGCAACGTCGGTTCCAGCGGAGGCGAGCATGAGCGAGGCGCAGAAGCAGCGTCGCGCAAAGCGACTGCTGTCGATGGCTGAAGAGGCGCGCGAAAGGACGCGCGCCGAGCTGGCGCAGACCAACCAGCGCCTGCACGACGCTGAAACCGAGCGGCAGCAGGCCGAGCGGCGCCTGCACGAGGACAACCGCGGCGCCGGGTGCAGCGCCGACTGGGTGCTCGCTGATCTCGACCACGAGCACCGCCGGCGCGAGCTGAAGAAGGCCTTCGACGTCGAGAAGAAGGCGCAGCAAGAGGTCGTCGTCGCCGAAGAGAAGGCGACCGCGGCGCACCAGAAACACCGCGTGTTCGAGCGCTTCCATGACAACATCGCCGAACGCATCAAGCAGACGGTGCGGCGCAAGGAGAGCGCCGAGGCCGACGCCTTCGCGCTGGTGATGTGGTCGAAGCAGCAGGCCGAGGACGACGACTGAAGCTCCGACGGCAGAGCGGCGGCGGCGGCGTGGCCGGTCGTGGTTCTACCGCCGACGCCAGCAGGCCGGCGGAGACTTACTCCGTCGTCGGGGCCGGTACGGCCGCCGGCAGCGGCTCCTCGGTCGTCTTCAGTGGCTGCTCGCTGACCAGCAGCGAATAGCCGACGAAGCCGAGCGCACCAAGGGTCGTGACGAGGAGGCCGATTGTCCCCGCCAGCTGCATCACCATCTCGCTGCGGATGGTCTGCAGGCGCTCGACCCGCTTCTTGCCCGCCTCGAGCATCACCTCGGCGTCGCCGAGCACGTCCATAATCTTGCGGTGCTCCCGCTCGAAATTCCCCATCAGGATGGCGCGGATGAAGTGGACGTAGGCGACGACGACCAGCGTGCGGCCCCGCTCGAGCGTCGACGCCGCCAGCGCGTAGCCTCTGCTGAACTTCTGGAAGTGGTCATCATCGACGAGCTGGCTCATCGTGCCGCCGATGGCCGCGAACGTGCGCGTCGGCAGCGACAGCTGCAACGAATGCAGCCCGATCGTGACCAGCGCCGCGGCGCTGAAGTACGCGCCGAAGGCGCCGGCGCCCTCGCTGACGACACCGCGGCCCTCCTCGTCGAAGACCTGCGCCTTGGGCTCCGGCAGCCAACGCTCGTTCAGCTCGGACTCCTGCTTCAACACCGCCATGACATGAGCGCGCGTCTTCGCGTCGGCGCCGAGCCACGAGTCGCCGAACAGCTTGCGCAGCAGGGCGCCCTCCAGCGTGCCGGCTGGCATCGCCGGCCCGCCGGGGACGCGAATGAACTCGGCGAGGGACGATTCGTAGGGTGCCAGGTCACCGCCGTAGTGCGGCCGGCCAACGGCCGCCGACATATATCTGGCGACGTGCATGGTGACGGCAGCGGGGTCGGTGGTCTGCTCGCTGACGAGCCAGCCTAGGTTCTCGACATGTACGCGCTCGGCGTTCTTCAAGAGCGCTGACAACGACAGGCGCATCGGGTTGTTCTGCTCCGACTGCGACAGGACCTCGCGACCGCGCTGCACCTGCTTCTCGAGCGGCACCAGCTGCTCCGGCAGGTCCGCCAGCTCGCCGTCGATCTCCCTGAGCCGGCCGAACATGCGCGCCCCCTGCCACGTCCTCTTCGACATCGACGGGCGAGGACGAGCCGCGACGAACCTGATCGCTAGCGTAGAAGCGGAGCGACGAGGGGGCAAAAAAGCCGACGAAGACGAGGCACCGCAGCGAACCGACCATGCTATCGACGAGCGCCGCCGACCACGTCACATCCCCGCGTGATGATCCCAGAGCGCCTGGTACGCCGCCTCGACGACACGGGCGAGGCGATGGCCGTCGGTCAGGTCGGACGCCAGCAGCGCCGCCCGCTGCATGCTGCGCAGCTCGGCCCGCAAGTCGACGTCCAGGGCGAGCCGGCGGGCGATGTCCAGGTACTGCGCGGGCGTCTCGGCAATCCACGCGTCGAGCCCCATCCGATGCAACACGCTGGCGGACATGCGCGACGCCATGCGTCGTCCGCGCAGCGTGACGACCGGAGCCCCCATGAACAGCGCCGTGCACGTCGTCGTATGACCGCCCCACGGGAACGGATCGAGCGCGACGTCGATCCGGCCGCAGACATCGAGGTGCTCGAACAGCGACATGCCGCCCAGCAGGTCGAGACGAGCAGGATCGATTCCGCGGACGATAAATCGCGCGAGCGTTCGCGCTCGCATCCAATCGTTGCCGAGCGATCCCGCCTGCAGCACCAACCGCGACCCAGGCACCTCCCTCAACAGGCGCGACCACAAGTCGACGACGTCCTCGGTGATCTTCGAGAGCGTGTTGAACGATCCGAAGGTGATGAAGCCGTTCGCCAGCGCCGGGGGGCGCGCCACCGGCGGTGCGTCCGCGGGGGGATTCCACGCATAGAAGCCCCCCGGCAGGCGCACCAGCCGCTCGGAATAGACGGCGTCGGTCTCGCCGAGGGGATCGCAGTCCTCGCCGGTGAAGCGGTAGTCCATCTGGGCAAGTCCCGTCGTCGCTAGGTAGTTCACCTGCAGCGGCGCCGGCCGCAGATGAAAGGCGCCCATGCGATTGCCGACGGTGTAGCCGGCCAGATCGACGAGGATGTCGATCCCGTCCTGCTCGATCAGATCGGCGGCCTGTTCGTCGTTCAAATCGACGATCTCACGCCATCCCACCGATGCCGCGCGCAGGCGGCCGCTTGCCTGATCGTGCCGCGCGGCATTCGAATACAGAATCGGGCTGACGAATTCCGGATCATGGTTGCGCAGCAATGGCTCAAAGAAAGAACAGACCGCGTGCTGGCGAAAATCCGGTGACACGTAGCCGATACGCAACGGCCGCCCTGCCCGCGGTCGCAATGCCCGGCGCGAGCGCGTCGGCAGAGGCGCGCGTCGCCGAGACAATCTGAATCATGACACCGCCTTCAATGGCGACCGCGTGGTCGTGTGGTCGCGTCATCCTCGCCGCTCGCGAGATCGAGCGCCACTTCGGGCATGCGGCCGGACCTCCGCGTCTATCCCTGCTCCTCGTCGACGGGCGTCGGCGCGAGCTGACCATACCGGTTCGCCGCTCGGCGACCGCCGCCGGCCAGACCGAGCTCGGACCGGATGCGCTCACCGGCCGCGTCTACCTCCTGCTGCAGGCGGGCCTGTCGTCGACGCACCTCGTCCCAGGCGCTCGTCGACAGCGGCGGCGTCGCCTGACGGACGACCGCCATCACCTCGGCCAGCACGCGCTCGATGCTCTCCATGTCGCCGTCGGCTGCGAACGCCGAGGCGTCTTCGAGCAGGGCGAGCACCTTCGCGGGAGCCCCGTCCGGATCCTCCTTCGACGGCGTGTCGTCGAAGGAGGGTCCGGGGTTCGGTGGGGCTTGCGGGCGGCTCATGGCGACCTCCGTACGTCGAGCAGCGCTTCGGCGTGCTTTCAGGCAGCATGCCTCAGGCAACCGTCGCCGACGCGCTCGTCATCGTCAGACCTCAGCCGCCGAGCAGCTTGAGCGCCATCTGCGGCTGCTGGTTGGCCTGCGCCAGGACCGAGACGCCGGCCTGCATGAGCACCTGGGCGCGGGCGAGCTCGGAGCTCTCCATCGCCACATCGACGTCGCGGATCCGGGCGTTGGAGAACTGCAGGTTCTCCGACGACGACTCGAGGTTGGCGATGGTCGACTGCAGGCGGTTCTGCGTCGCGCCGAGGGTCGCGCGCAGGTCGTTCACCTGCTGGATGGCGCCGTCGAGGATGCTGATGGCGCCGGACGCGGCGTCGACGTCGCCGACGGAGATGTTGGCTACGTCGAACAGCGTCGAGTTGGCGTTCGCCGCGGCGAACAGCGAGGTCGCCACCGTCGTGGTGATGTTCACGCCACTCGTCGATTCGAACTTCAGGAACCCGCCCACGCGCGCGGCGGCGGAACCGTTGCCGGCGAGCGCAATTGACGCGCCCGAGTTGACGTAGGGGATGCTTGGCGTCGTCTCCAGCGAGTTGGCGCCGAGGCCCTGGATCGTGGCGTTGACCGTGGCGGTGGCGTTGGAGCCAGTGAACCCGCTGAGCACGACGTCGCGGCCGTCGTCGGCGAAGATGATCAGCTGGCTCTTGTTGTCGCCGATGCGGGCCTGAATGCCGGTCTTGGCGGTCTGCTCGTTGATGGCCGCGGCGAGCGCCGACAGGTCGTTCGACGACTCCACCTGCGCGGTGATGGTCGTGCGGTCGGTGATGTTCGCCAGCGTCGTCTGGCCGCCGCTCTTGTCGCCGGCCAGCGTGAAGCTGACGTTCACCGGAATCAAGCTCGCTCCCAGCGTGAACTGCAGCGCGGTCTCGGCCCGGGCCCCGACGTTGGTGGCGCCGTTCTGCAGGTTCACCGCCTCGGCGACGGCGCGAGCGCTCTGACCGGCGGTCAGGGTGACGTTCGCCGTGCCGTTGGTGCCGGTGACGTTCAGCGTCTGCGCCGCGAGGTTGTTGGCGGTCAGCGTGGCCGGCGTCGACAGCACCGCGGCCGACATCGTGCCTGCGCCGGTGGCGGTGTTCACGCGGTTGACGCCGAGGCGGGTGGCGTCGACGCCGCCGATCGACATCGTGATCTCCTGGCCCGAGTTGGCGCCGACCTGGAAGCGCCGCGACTGGAACGATCCGTCGAGCAGCTTCTGGCCGTTGAACTCCGTCGCGCCCGACAGACGGGTGATTTCCGTCTGCAGCTGCGAGACCTCCTTCTGCAGCGACGTGCGCTCGGTGACGCTGTTGACGTCGTTCACCGACTGCAGCGCCAGCGTGCGCATGCGCTGCAGCATGTTGCCGAGCTCGCCCAGGGCGCCCTCGGCGGTCTGCACCAGCGAGATGGCGTCCTTGGCGTTGCGGGCGGCCTGGTTCAGGCCGTTGATCTGCGACTTCAACTTCTCAGAGATGGCGAGGCCGGCGGCGTCGTCGGCGGCCCTGTTCACGCGCAAACCAGTCGACAACCGCTGCATCGACAGGTCAACCTTCTCCTGGGCCGAGCCAAGCTGACGGGCCGTGCTGATCGCGTTGATGTTGGTGCGGATGGAAATGCTCACACGACTCTCCTGCCGTCGTCGAAAGGCGACGTATTGGGCTCCACGCGACCGAGGTCGCCGGCAGCACAGTGGGACGGTCGGGGCGTACGGGGGCTGACCGGCAGCCCACGTCCACCCCGGACCAGACGGGCGGCGCCCTGTAGCGCCACCGAAGGGGACACCACTGCTTAGGCAACTGCCGTGCCTGACCGGGCCGGGCCGATCGCAACCGCGAGGGGCGCGCGATCGGCGAGGCCTTCACGTGCCGCCGGGTCGATCGACGGGCCCTTCACGGATCGCGGCGGCGACCGACGAGCCTCGGTCAACGACCGTCATTTTTTTGCCACCCACCGTGACGGGCACTGCCGGCCCTCACCCGGTTGCGGCGGTGCCCCTCTGCCTGGTCTGGGCGAGGGGCCAGGGCCCAAAAGCAGCGGCCCCGCTTCCGCGGGGCCGCTGCGTTGCCAGGCGTTGTCTTGCCGTCGGGTCGGTCAGCGGGCGGCGGCCTGGGCGCCCTGGGCTTCGGCGGCCTTCTCCAGCGCGGCGAGGAACGCCTCGGCGATGGTCTCGAAGGTGCACAGCGCCTCGCCCAGCGCCTTGCGATCGTCGTTCAGCACGCAGTGCAGCAGGCGGTGGATGACGAAGTCGTAGATAGGCAGCAGGGCGCCGGCCAGGTCAGGGGCCAGATCGATGCGCAGCGTAGCCGACAGCTCGGTGACGATGTCGGCGGCCCGCGAAGCCGCCGATCGCGCCTCGACGCTGCGCCCTTCGGCGAACTGGCGATCGGCGTCGTTCATGAAGCGCAGGGCGCCGTTCAACAACAGTTCGAGGATGCGAGCAGGCGACGCGGACTCGATCTCGTTGCGCAGGTAGGCACGCATGGGTTTCTCCGGGCGCCGTGTTCGGCCTCTTCGATCTTGTTATCTACTTCGTCTCGCCAGACGCCATCGTTCCCCCGACCCCGCGTGATTCCTTCTTCGTCCGTGTCGACGACGAGGCACGCCGAGGAAGACGCCGTGTCGTCACCAGAAGGCGAACGACCGCCCAGCCGCGTCCTCGCCCGAAGGCGAACGACCGCCCAGCCGTGTCCTCGCCCGAAGGCGAACGACCCGCGCGCCGCAGCCAGAAAAAATCGAGTGGCGGCGATGATCGTCTGCGGAGCCCGGGTCGTCTCGCCGGTGTGGAGCTCACGAAGAGGCCCGGGGTTGTCAGGGGGCGTGGCCAGACGCCCCCTGACTCCCGCCGAAGGCGAAGACAGCCAGGCGAACAAGCCCGCAGACCAACGACGACGACAAAGACGACGCCGGCAGCGGGGCGCAGCCCGGGGCAGACTCCCGCCGAAGGCGAAAGAGCGACACGCGACAACGCGAGCAGAACGAAGCGACGACGACAAAGACGACGCCGGCAGCGGGGGGCAGCCCGGGCAGGAGGCCCGCCGAAGGCGAAGACAGCCGGTGAGCAAGCGACGACGCCCGGCCGTCACTCCTTCTTGCTGGCGGAGTCGTTGGCCCGCAGGAAGTTGGTCAGGCCGCTCATCTGCGACTGGACGCTCTGCAGGGTGGCGAACTGGCGCACGAGGCGCTCGCGAAACAGGTCGACCTTGCGCTGGGCCTCGAGCTTCTGCTTCTCGATCTTCGAGATCTCGTCGGACAGCTCGAACGTGCGCTTGGACAGGGCGCCCGACAGCGGGTTCGCGAACGTCGAGATGAGGTCTTCGGCCTTGGCGCCAAAGCCTTTGGGGCCAGCGAGGAAGTCGGTGACCGTCGTCGGGCGGGCGATCAGGGTCGCCCGCAGCTTGCCCTCGTTGAACTCGAGGGTGCCGGTGCGCGAGATGTTGACGCCGAGCTCACCGAGCCCGCGCACCGACGTGCTGTTGCCCTCGATGCGCAGCATGTCGTTCAGCTGGCGCGACAGGCGCCGCACGACGGGGTCGTTGGTCAGCAGCTGCGACGTGTCGGTGCCGCCGGCGACGTCGACCTGGTTGTTCACCGCGCGGCGCAGCGAGTTGTAGGCGTCGACGAAGGCCCGCACATTGTCGGGGATCTGCGTCGTGTCGCGCCCGATCTCGAAGGTCTCCACCGCGCCCACGTTGGTGGCGGTCAGCGTGACGCCGGGGATGACGTCGCTGATCGAGTTGCTCGGGCGCGAGATGTCGACGCCGTTGATCTTGACGACGGCGTTGGTCGGCAGCTGCGTCAGGCCGAAGCTGAACTGCGCGACGCTGTCGGGGTCGAGCTCGGCGGGGTCGGCCGGCGGCGGCACCAGGCTCATCTGCAGCTCGGGCGTCGACGCCGCGGCGCTGAAGCCGGTCTCGGTGCCGACGATGGACAGCCGGACGCCGCTGCCGGTGTTGACGACGGCGGCCTGCACCGGCGCGCCGGTGGCGGCGATGGCCTCGGCGATGTCCGAGACGGTGGCGCCCGCCGTCAGCGTGAAGTTGTAGCTCTTGTTGTTCACCGTGAACGCGTACTCGCCGACGTTCACGCGGGTGTTGGCGCTGGCGAAGGTGCCGGTGGGCGACCCCGTCACCGTCGTCGAGCCCTGCGCCGGCTGCGCCAGCGCGGTGACCTGCACGTTGTAGCGGCCGGCGGTGGCCTTCTCGCCGACGGTGGCGGCGACGTTCAGCGGCTGGCGTCCGACGATGCCCAGCGGCGCGCCGGCGGCCAGGCCCCCCAGGGCGTCCTGCAGCTCCTTGGCCTGGCCCATCAGCGAGGCCAGCGTCGACATCCGGGTCGTGACGTCGACGGTCTGCTTCGACAGCTTCTCGACGCGGCTGCCTTCGATCTTGGTGAAGCCCTCGATGACCTTCTGGACATCGAAGCCGCTGTTGCCAGTGAAGATCGAGGTACCCATGGCGCCTTGTGCTCCTGCGGCTGCGGCGGCGCCCCGCGACGAGGCGGGGCGCGGCCTTCGCTCGCAGGGTGCTGAAAAACGCCTTGCGTTCTTCAGCGCCCTGCTCGGTCTTTCTCTCGTCGAGGACGAGAGCGAATTGGGTCTGGCAGGCTGCTGAAAAAGGCAGTTGAGGGCCTTTTTCAGCAGCCTGCCAGGTCAGAGGGATCCCCGGCTGGCCGGGGATCCCGCTGCCCTCATCAACCGAGCAACTTCAGTGCCATCTGCGGCTGCTGGTTGGCCTGCGCGAGCACCGAGACGCCGGCCTGCATCAGCACCTGGGCGCGGGCGAGCTCCGAGCTCTCGGTGGCCACGTCGGCGTCGCGGATACGGGCGTTGGAGAACTGCAGGTTCTCCGACGACGACTCGAGGTTCGAGATCGTCGCCTGCAGGCGGTTCTGCACGGCACCGAGCGACGCGCGCTGGTCGTTGATCTGCTGGATCGCGCCGTCGAGCATGCTGATGGCGCTCGACGCGCCGTCGATGTCGGTGACGTTGATCTTTGCTACCTGAAACAGAGTCGAGGGATTTGAGTCGTTCGCCGCACCAATGAACAACCCGGCGGCGGCCGTGTTCGAGGACACGCTCAGGCCCGCCGCCGAGTCGAACTTCAGGAAGCCGCCGACGCGCGTCGTGTCGGTGGTACCGGACAATGAAATCGCCGCACCCGCCGAGTCGACGTACGCGTTCTCCGGCGTGTTCTGGTCGGTGTTCGCCTGCAGGCCCCGCACAGTCGCGTTCGCGCCGGTGAAGTCAGCGATGACGATGTCGCGGCCGTCGTCGGAGACCAGGATCAGCTCGGCCTTGGTGTCGCCGATGCGGGCCTGCACGCCGGTCTTCGCCGTCTGCTCGTTGATGGCCGCCGCCAGCGTCGACAGGTCCGACGTGCTCGCGACCTGCGCGGTGATGGTCGCCCGGTCCTGGATCCCGCTCACCGCAGCGGCGGCGGCGGTGCCAGTCTTGTCACCGGCCAGCGTGAAGGTGATCGTCCCGGAACTGGCAACCGTCAACTCCAGCGCGGTCTCGGCCCTGGCCGTCACGCCGGTGTTGGCGCTCTTCAGGTTGATGTTCTCGGCGATGGCCCGGGCGCTCTGGCCCACAGTCACGCCCACCGTCGCGGTGCCGCTTGAGCCGGTGACCGTCAGCGTCTGCGCGTCCACGTTGTTGATCGTGTCAGAGGCGACCGCGGTGACGGCGTCGGTCATGTTGCCGTTGCTGTTGACGCGGTTGACGCCGAGCTTGGTGGCGTCGACGGCGCCGACGGACACCGTGATCTCCTGGCCCGAGTTGGCGCCGACCTGGAAGCGCTTCGACTGGAACGAGCCGTCGAGCAGCTTCTGGCCGTTGAACTCCGACGCGCCGGCCAGGCGCGTGATCTCGGTCTTCAGCGCCGAGACCTCCTTGTTCAGCGACGCGCGCTCGCTCGAGGTGTTGACGTCGTTCACCGACTGCAGGGCCAGCGTGCGCATGCGCTGCAGCATGTTGCCGACCTCGCCCAGCGCGCTCTCGGCGGTCTGCACGAGCGAGATGGCGTCCTTGGCGTTGCGGCTGGCCTGGTTCAGGCCGTCAACCTGCGACTTCAACTTCTCGGAGATCGCGAGACCGGCGGCGTCGTCGGCGGCCTTGTTGATGCGCAAGCCGGTCGACAGGCGCTGCATCGAGGCGTCGACCTTGTCCTGGGCGTTGCCGAGGTTGCGGGCGGTGGTGACCGCGTTCATGTTGCTGCGAGTGGAAATCATGCCCATGGCGGCTTCTCCTTCGTGGCGCGGCGTGCGGCGGTTGCGTTCCCTGTCCCTCACTCGATCGACACGGACCGATCGGGCGTTCCCCCGCGACCGTGCGGATCAACCCACCGCGATCCGCCGCCGAAGCCGCCGGCAGCACATCCGGACGCGGCCCCACCGGGCCGATAAAAATCGACCACCCCCTGCGGGTGGTCGGGTCCGACGGATCTGCGCAATCGACACGGCGAGGCGGGTGCAGGGATGTGGGCCGGCGACGCCGGCTGTCGCCACGGCGGCAGCCCTCATCCCCGGCGTCGCCGGACCCCTCTCCCAATCCTGGGAATCCTCAGAGAGGGGCTGCGCCCACGGAGCATCCCGTCGACAGTCGACACTGTGGAACTTGACCCTCGCGCTCCCCTTCCCCGAAATCGGGGGAAGGGGAGCGCGAGGATGAGGGCGGCTTCCGGGCTTGCCGGCGCTACCGCATCAACGAGCCCACCAGCTGCTCCAGCTGCTCTTCCGACGCAAACGCCAGCTCCACCCTGCCCTGCCCGCCGCGCAGCCGGCGGATGACGACGGGCAGCCCCAGCGCCTCCTGCAGGCGGTCGGCCAGCGGCTCGACGCGCGCCTTCTTCGGCCTCGGCGCCCCAGCACCGTCGTCGCCGCGCAGCTCGGCGAGGTAGTTGAAGACCTGCCGCTGGCTCTTGCCAAAGATGATCGCCAGCTGCGGCGACAACGCCTTCTCGCCCTTCTTCGGGCGCCCCACCGCGGCGCGAAAGCCCGCGGCCTTCAGCTTCTCGACGACCTCGCGCACCTCGTGGCGGGAAAAATCGGTGCGCTTCTCGTTCTCGGTGGCCTCGACGGCCAGCGCCCGCGCGCGGTCCTGCTCGGCGTCGAACGGCATGCGCCGCACCGGGATACCCCGGTCGAAGCCGTGGGCCCGCCAGCCGGCGGCGATGCGGGCGTGGTCTTCGGGCTCGAGCTCGGGCCACTCGGCGGCGGCGGCGTCGGGCTTGTTCGCCAGCAGGCGCAGCAGCTCGAGCGCCGCGCGGCGGTGCTCGCCGGCCAAAAGGCGGCCGGCGACGTCGACGGCGGGCGACTGGATCAAGCCCACCGTCGCGATGGACGCCGCCAGGTCCTTCACGTGCGACGGGCGCAGCGGGCGCAGGTCGTTCTCGCGGGCGACGATGTCGTCGAGCAGCATCAGCTCGTCGCCACGGGCCCGGTAGCCAGCGTCGATGGCGACGGCGACGAGGCCGCCAGCGCTCGGGCCCACGGTAGGGGTGGTCCCCTGCCCGTTACCCTCTCCTTTGCCTTCTCCGCTGGCGGCGGCGTGGCTGGCCGCCAGCGCGTCGGCGCGGGCGAAGCGCGACTCGAGCGGCGGCGGTTGGGTGGCGACGGTGGAGCGCTCGGCGTTCAGCGATCTGCGCAAGGCCGCCAGCTGGGCGGCGCGCTTCACGTCGATGGCGTGGGACGACGACTTCTTTCCCATGGGCTACCCCGCGATCCTGGACTTCGACGCCGACGGCAGCTTCGACGCCGGCGACGCCTTCGACGACAACGACGCCGGCGCGGTGGACGACCTCGCCTTGCGCTTTGGCAGGCCGACCAGCTCGAGCACCGCGAGCACGGCGACGTCGACCTCGTCGCGGGCGACGGTGTCGCGGCTCGTCAGGGCGGTGCCGCCGGTGGGCATTCCCTGGGCGTAGGCGACGCGGGCGCTGAACGACGCCTTCAACAGCGGCACCGGCGTCTCGCCGAGCACCGTCAGCGCATCCGCCATCAGCGTCGTGTTCTGCAGCATGGTGGGCAGCAGGCGGGCGGTCAGCTCGGGCATCTCGCCAAGCAGCTGGAACAGCCGCTCCAGCGCCCACAGCTCGCCCGGCCGCGGGATGACCGGCACCAGAGCCAGATCCGAGATGAGCAGCGCCGACTGCGTCGCCGGCGACTCCACCGCCGGGGGGCAGTCCACCAGCACGACGTCGTAGTGGTCGACGTGGTCGCGGACCATCCGGTGCACGTTGGCCTTCGCCGCCGCCAGATTGATGACGGTGGCGGGGAACGGCGCGTCCTCGGGCGCCGACGCCCCCCAGCGGGTGGCCGTGCCCTGCGGGTCGGCGTCGACGACGAGGACGGCGAAGCCGCGGGCGGCGAGCCCGGCGGCCAGCGTCATACACGTCGTCGTCTTGCCGCTGCCGCCCTTCTGGTTGCACACGGTGATGATCTTCGACGTCATCGGGCCTTCCTTCCGTGCACCACCGAATCGCTGGCGGCGCGGGCTCGCTTCGGTGGATCGGAAAGCGAGCGAAATACTGAAGCGGTTCCAGCATTTCACAGGCTTTGATCCTGAGGGAAGAGGAAATCATGCAGCGGTGCAGGATTTCTCCCCAGCACCTCTCCGCCCTCCGCTTTGCCGTCGTTCACCCTGGCGCGGGGAGCCCGGGAAACCCCTCGTCGGCGACGACGTGGCCGTCGGCGAAGACGTACAGGCCGCGGGTGCCTTCGAAGCGGGCCAGCACCGCCGCCGTCGCCGTCCGGCCGAGCACCAGGCAGGCGGTGGACAGCGCGTCGACGACCACCACGTCGGGGCCGGTGATCGTGCAGGACACCAGCTCGCCGTCGACGGGCTCGCCCACCCGCGGATCGAGCACGTGGGTGACGGTGCGGCCGCCCACCGTGCGCGTCGCGCGGGTGGTGCCGCTGGTAGAGAGCGCCCACGTGCGTCCCGGGGGCGGCGCCAACTCGGCCTGCCGCAGCGGGGTGTCGGGAGCGGCGCGAGGATCCTCGATGGCCACGCGCCACGGCCGACCGGCGGCGCCGTGGGTCCTGCCGGGGCCACCGAGGTGGTCGTGGCCGGCGCGGCCGGCCACGACCACCTCGCCGGCCACGTCGACCAGGAAGTCGCGATGACCACGCGCGCGCAGCGCCGCGGCGACGGCGGCGGCGGCGGCGCCGTCGGTGACGGCGGTCAGGTCCAGCCGCACGTCGTCGCGACGGCGCACCAGCGCATCCCCCTGCAGGGCGACGCCGCCGGGCTCGATGCGGGCCAGCGCCGCCGCGATCGCCGCGGGGCCCGGCAGCGGCGCCGCCCTGCCCTTCGTTGACGCCGTCAACCCCCACAGCGCCAGCAACGGCTCCAGCGCCACGCCGAACGCGCCGTCGGTGGCCGCCTCGACGCGCAGGGCCGCCCGCACCGCCGCGGCGGTGAGCCCGTCGAGGGCGCACGGCGCCCCCGCCGGCACGGCGTGGCAGCGCAGCAGCGCGCTGTCCGGCCGCCACAATGACAACCCGGCGTCGGTGGCCGCCAGCGCGTCGCCGACGGCGCCCCGGATGACTGCCTCGTCGTCATCCCCACGCTCCGGCAGCACCACCCGCCAGCGGCTCGCGAAGATCTCGCCCTCGAGCTGCAGCGCCGACGGCGGCCAGGACGACGGAGACGGCGGATCGGCGCGACACCCCGGACCGGACAGCAGCGCTCCTACCGCGAAGACCAATGGAGTGGATCGAGCCCGGCAAACGGAATGTCGACCAGAACGAGGAGCCCCACCGGCGCGTGACCGTTGCCACCCGTCAAGGACGCGATGAAGAGATCGTCGACAGGCCCGAGCCCGGCGAAGCATCAACGCAACTGGGTGCCGCTGTAACAGCGAGGCCAGCAACACAACCAAAGGCAGCAGCGCTCCGACGACGAAGCCCCCGGCCGATGGTTCTTCGTCGGGGCATCGGGCGCGTGGCCGGATCGGCAGCCAGTTCGTGGACACCGCAGCGAGGCGAAGTCGGTCGGAAATCCTGAAGCCGTTGCAGCTTTTCTTGATCGCCGCGGAGTGAGGGAACCGGTCAATCAACCGAACAGTCTTATTTGTCCAGCTTGAAGCTGGACGGAACTGGCGTATGGTCCTCATCCTCTTGCGAAGCAGCGATGACCAACTGGTCTGGCCGGCTTCTGATGGGCCTGTAGACATCCACGGAGAATCACACATGAAGCAAATCACATTCTTGGCCTTGCTCCCCGCCGCGCTGCTCGGCCTCGGGCTGGCCTCGGCCTGCCCGACCGACGCCGGCGAAGGCGAAGGCGAAGGCGAAGGCGAAGGCGAAGGCGAAGGCGAGGGCGAAGG
>VGSZ01000007.1 GCA_016874845.1 Deltaproteobacteria bacterium | reverse complement strand
GAGGGCGAAGGAGAGGGCGAAGGAGAGGGCGAAGGAGAGGGCGAAGGAGAGGGCGAAGGAGAGGGCGAAGGAGAGGGTCACGGCGAGGACGACGGCGACGGCGAGGGCGACGGCGAGGGCGACGGCGACGGCGAAGGCGAGGACGACGAAGGCGACGACGGCGACGGCGAAGGCGACGACGACGGCAAAGGCGCCCGCGATCCCCTCGACGACCTCTTTGCCGACGCGATCCGCAAGGCGAAGGAGCGCGCGGCCCGCCACCGCGATCGGCCCCTGGCCGCCGCCGGCGGGACCGGCTCGCCGGGCTGGGCGCTGCGGCGCGTGGGCGACGGGCGCAACTTCGCGCTGTTTCCGATCCTGCGCCGCTACGTGAAGCGCCTGAGCCCGGCGCAGAAGCGCTCGACGTGGAAGAAGGTCGGCCGCAAGCTGCCCGGCCTGCGCCCCGGCGCGATCCGGCAGAAGCGCCCCGGCGACGTCGTCGTCCTCGTCGACGTCTCGGGCAGCATGGAGCCGTTCCTCGACGGGCAGTTCCCCGCGACGCTCGGCGCCATCTACGCCGCCCTGCAGCGGCTGGCCCGCGTCTACGGCAACCCGAGCGGCCTGGCGGTGGGCAGCGTCGCCGCCGAGCACACGCTGCTGCGCGAGATCCGCACCGTCGAGGAGCTCACGGGCCTGCGGCTGCCCTGCGGCGGCGCCACCCACTACGGCGCCGCCCTCGACGTGCTCCTGCGCTGGAACGACCCGCCCACCGAGGCGCCCGGCGTCGTCGTCGAGCGCGCCGCCACCGCGCGCCGGCGCCAGCCCCGCCCCGACCTCGTCCTGTTCGTCACCGACCTCGACCACGACGTGAACACGTACCTCGCCGACCCGAAGTACCGCGCCCTCGACGACTGCCTCGTCTGGCTCGTCTGGAAGCATGGCTGCACCGTCGACGTGAAGCCCTGCCGCGGCGAGGTCGTCGCCCTGCGCCCCGACGACTGGGGGGCGAGGCGCCGATGAGCACGACTGCGACCACGACTGGGACCACGACTGGGACCACGACGAAGACGACGGCGACAAAGAAAGCTCGTCACGATCGACGAAAAAGAGAGACGATGAACCCCGCAATTTTACGCGGGACGACGGCGGGCCCCGCGCCCGCGAAGGGACCGCGATGAGACCCCGCGTCAGCCTGCAGCGCGTCGCCGAGATGCTCGCGCTGCTCGACCAGATGCCGAACCCGCCGGCGCTGATGGTGTATGGCCCGCCGGGCATCGGCAAGACGACGGTGCTGAAGCGCTTCGCCGAAGACCGCGGCTACGACCTGCGCGTCAAGCACCTGTCGCGCATGGACACCACCGACTGGTCGGGCATCCCGCGCACCGGCGACGGCGTCGAATACACCGAATTCCTGCCGATCAACCTGTTCCAGAAGACGACAAAGAAGAAGATCGTGATCTTCTTCGACGAGCTGAACACCGCGCTGCCGCAGGTGCTGAACGCCGCCCTCGACGTGATCCTCGAGAAGAAGGGCGACGGCGCGCGCGCGACGCTGCCCCCCGAGACCATCATCGTCGCCGCCGGCAACCTCGGCGAGGAGGACGGCACCTACGTCGAGGAGCTGTCGTCGGCGGTGAAGACCCGCATGATCCAGGTCGAGTTCGACACCAGCGACGCCCGCGACCAGTGGCTGCGCTGGGCGAAGGCCGCCGGCGTCGCCACCGAGGTCGTCGACCACATCGAGGGGCACCGCGACCTCGACGTGCTGCTGGATCTGGGCGGCTTCCAGAAGAACCTCGACCAGGTCGCCACGCCGCGCGGCTGGGAGCGCGTCTCCGACTACCTGAAGACCCTCGACGCCCGCCCCCGCGAAGACGGACAGCGCCCCTGGCGCGACGACCCCGCCGCGTGGGGCCTGTTCGCCGACCTCGTCATGGGCACCATCGGCCGTGACCGCGGCGCCGCGTTCCTGTCGTGGCTGCAGGAGCGCCGCGCCGACGCCCCCGACCCGCAGGCGTGGCGCGAGCGCGTCGCCGGCTGCCGCTTCCTCACCGACGCCACCAGCGTCCTCGGCGACATCGCGGCCCTCGTCGAGGCCTTCGCCTGCGCCGAGGCCGGCCTGCAGCACGCCCACGACGGCGCCGTCGACTTCGCCGACCGCGTGCTGCGCACCGTGCAGGCCCGCCGACAACAGCACCAGTTCACCGCCAACGAGCGCGCCGCCGTCCCGCTCGGCCGCTTTCCCCTCGTCCACCGTCGGCTGCGCGCCGCCCACGCCGCGCTGGCCGCGTGGTTCGCGGGCACCGACGAATGACGCCTCGCCCTGACCCCCGCGCACGGCCGCGCTCGCCGTGGTGGCAGCCCGGAGAGCCCGCATGACGACGACGACGACGACGACGACCGCCGCGCCGCCGACGCAGCCCTACACCGCCGTGCTCGCCCAGGTGGCTGCGGCGGGGCGCCTGACGCAGCACTTCGCCGGCGACTTCAGCCAGGTGCTGTGGGTGACCGGCAGCCAGGCCCGCGCGCAGCAGGTCGAGCGCGGCCTGCAGCGCGAGCTGCTCGTGCGCGGCGGCCCGGCGATGCTGCCCCCCCGCGTGCTGCCGTGGCACCGCGCGGCGTCGTTCCTCGCGCTGCTGCACCTGGGCGAGCACCCCGAGCCCGCCCTCGCCGTCGAGTGGCCCGAGCTGTGGCTCGAGCAGGCCCTGCGTCCGCTGGCCCGCGCCGTGCTCGACCCGCTCACCGACGAGCTCGCCGCCCTCGACGAGACGCTGCGCGCGGCGCAGGTGCAGAACCTCGCCGCCGACCTGAAGACCTTCGTCGCCCGCGTCGTGCTGCTCGACCGCGCCGCCGTCGTCGACGCCATGGCCGCCGCGCCGCCGCCGCTGCCGCCCACCGCGCTGTGGTTCCTCAAGGCGTGGCAGCGCTACCGCGCGGTCACCGCCGCCGGCATGGCCACCGCCTTGGCGGCCCCCGCCGACGGCCTGCCGTTCTCCGCCCTCGAGGCGCTGCGGCACCTGCTGCAGAAGGCCGAGCAGGCGCCGCTGCACAGCCCGCTCGCCCTCGTGCTCGAAGACACCGCCCGCCCCGAGCCGCTGGTCGCCCGCCTGCTGCGGGCGATTCGCTTTGTCGACGTGCACGACGTCCGGGGCGGCGGTGCTGCGTCCACGATCGCGCCGACGATCGCGCCGACGACCGCGCCGACGACCGCAGTGACGACGACGACGACGACGCGGCCGCTGGCGGCGGCCACGCTGCGGCGGCTGATGACCCCGCTGGACGAGGCGGGGGCGGTGGCGGCGCGGGTGCGGGCGCACCTGGTCACGCGGGCGACGCGGGCGCTCGCCGACGACGACGACGACCTCGTCGTGGTGTGCGCCAACGACGGGCTGCGTCGTCACCTGGCGCTCGCATTTGACCGCTTCGGCATCGTGGCGACGCGCACGGTGCCGGCGGGCAACCTCGCCGAGTTCCGCCTGCTCGAGGTGGCGGCGCGGCTCGCGTGGGGGGGCGACGACGTCGACGACGACGCCCGCCCGGGGCGCGACCTGCTGCAGCTGTTGACCAGCCCGGCCTGTCGCTTCGCGCTGACCGACGCCGGGCAGCGGCGGGCGCAGCGGGCGCTGGCGCAGCGCTTCGGGCGCGCGGGCGCGCAGGCCGACGCGGTCGTCACCGCCGCCGCCGGCTACGTCGACGACGACGTCGCGCGCGCCGGCGCGCTGGCGGCGTGCCTGCGCGGGCGGACGACGCTCCTGGCGCTGGCCCGCGCGCTGGTGGCGATCGCCGACGGCCGCGAGGCCGCGGTGCACGCCCTGTTCGAGCTGTGCGAGAGCATCGACCGCCTGCGCGCCGCCGACGCCGCCGACGCCGCCGACGCCCCCGCCCCCGCGGCCGCCGCCCTCGTCGTCGAGGATGATCCGCCGACGCTGCTGTCGCGCTGCGCGACCCACGAGCTGCCCGACCCGCAGGGCGCCCGCGGCACCGGCCACTTCGTCCCCCTCGTGCGGCCCCCCGAGGCGCTGACGCTGCAGGCCCGCGTCGTCATCGTCTGCGGGCTGGACTCCGGCTTCGACGCCGCCCGCGCCGGTTGCGCGCCCCACCCGCTGCTCAAGGCCGCCGGCATCCCCGGCGGCCGCGCGCTGCAGCAGGACGACGCCGACGCCGTGCGCGCGCTGTTCGCCACCGCCGCCGAGCTGCACCTGAGCCATGCCTGGCTCGACGACGCCGCCAAGGTCGCCGGCCAGTCGCTGCTGCTGTACGAACTGCAAGGCAGCGCCGCCCGCGCCGTCGACGTGCGCCCGCCGCCCGGCGAGGGCCTGCTCACCGTCGACGATGTCATCACCGAGCTCACGGACACCGCGCCTCCCGCTTCTTCTTCTTCTTCTTCTTCTTCTTCTTCTTCGTCGTCGTCGTCGCCGTCGCCGTCGCCGTCACCGTCGCCATCGCGGCGCGACGCGGTGGCCGTGCCCGACGCGTCGTTCGCGCCGCGGGGCGGGGTGCTGCCCGTCGACGTGCCGCCGGCGTGGAGCGCGTGGCTTGACCGCACGCCCCTCGACCTCGTGCGCGAGCTGCAGGGGCTGCCCGGCGGCGCGCTCGACTTGAAGGTCAGCGTCAGCGACCTGGCGGGCGTCGCCGGTTGCCCGCGGCGCTTCGCCCTCGACCGCATCGCGGCGGCGGTGGGCCTCGACACCGTCGACCCGCAGGCGCAGCAGGCCATGGATCGCGGCACCTTGTGGCACGCGATCTTCGAGACCGCCGGGCGCGACCCGCGCTTCGTCGGCCACGACCCGCACCCCATCCTCGCCGCGCTGCAGGACGCCGCCGGGCTCGTCGTCGCCCGCCGCAACGACGCCGTCGCGGCGCTGTTCCCCGGCGGCGTCGACGCGTTCCTGCGCAGCGCCCGCGCCGTCGTGCTGCCGCGCTTCGCCGAGCGCGAGGCCCACCGCCAGCAGCGCCTGCAGACCCGCAGCGTCGAGGTCGAGAAGCCCCTGACGTGGCAGTGGCCGTCGCAGCGCACCGCCGGCCTGACCTTCCGCCTGCGCGCCAAGGTCGACCGCATCGACGTCGACGCGGCCGGCGTCGCCCACGTCTGGGACTACAAGACCGGCGGCGCCCCCAAGCGCAACCTCACCCTCGCGCAGCAGAAGCGCAGCCCGCCGCCGGGCTTCTACGCGTTTCGCAACACCGAGCCGCGCTACATGGCCCAGCTGTCGCTGTACCTGCATCTGCTGCAGCAGGAGGGCGGCTACACCGTCGGCGACCAGTCCCGCGGCGGCCTGATCACGCTCGACGGCGGCGACAGCGTCTTTTGGAAGGACACCACGCAGTCGAAGAGGACCGCGTACTTCACCGCCGCCGTGCAGGGCGTCGTCGACACGCTGCTGGCCGAGTTCGACGAGCTGCTGCACACGCCGCTGCGCGAGGTCGTGCTGCACCCGCGCTTCTTGAGCAGCCGGTCGGCACGCACGGCCAACGACCCCGCGCGCAAGAGCGGCGAGTGCCAGTACTGCGCCTACGCCTCGTTCTGCCGCGTACCTTCGGGCGCCGCCGAGGCCGCCGCGCCCGACGGACCGACCGACAGCGCCGCCGCTGCCGCCGAGGGAGGCGCCGATGCTTGAGAAGGTCACCAGCGCGTCCGCCGGCACCGGCAAGACGTACTCGATCCTGAACGACGTCTTCGCCTACGACGCCGCCGGCAACCCCACCCGCTCGTTCGACGACGCCGCGCGCCGGCTCGGCGAGACGGTGTTCCTCAGCTTCAGCAACGCCGCCGTCGAGGAGCTGCGCGCCCGCCTGTGGGCCGACCTGACGCGCGCCCCGCGCGGCGCGCCGTCGTCGTCGATGTCGACGACGGCGACGACGCTGTCGGCCACCAGCGTGCCGCTGCGCGCGACGACGCTGCACGCCTTCTGCCTCGAGCTGTCGCGGCTGTTTCGCTACGAGCTCGGCCTGCCCGCCGCGGTGTCCTTCGCCACCGACGCCCGCGACGCCGACCTGTGGCAGCAGTGCGTCGACGACCACTGGGCGAGCCTGTGGAGCATCGCCCGCGTGCGCGCGGCGCTCGCGCAGCAGGCGGGCTTCGACGACGTCGCCGCCGACCGCGCCGCGGGCTGGCTGCACTCGGTGGTCGACCACAAGGGGCTCGCGCGCTTCGCCCGCGCCGAGGGCCAGAAGCTGTTCTTCCTCGCCGAGCTCGGCTTCGATCTGCAGGCCGCCGGCCCGCCGGGCGCGGCGCTGCGCGCGCTGGTGGACCGCCCCGACTACGACGACGTCCGCGCCCGCCACCTCGACCTGCTCGCGCAGCTGCCGCAGACGAAGACCGACGACGAGCTCGGCAAGCTGCTGCGCGACCACGCGGCCGACGTGGCGCTGCTCGAGGGGGCGCTGTCGTCGGCGACCGTCGTGCTGCAGCAGCTGCTGTCGGTGCTCGGGCGCGAGCGCTACCTGCCGTCGATGGTGTCCAGCGGCGTGTTCGACTTCGACGCGCTGGTGTTCCTCGTGCTGCGCTTCTTGAAGCGCATCGGCAGCGAGGCGTTCCTGCAGCGGCTGCGCGACGAGGAGCAGCCCATCGCCGCGCTCTTCTTCGACGAGGCGCAGGACACCGACGTCCTGCAGAACCTGTTCGTCACCTTCTTCGCCGGCGACAACGCCTGCCCGGTGCGCACCACCATCGTCGGCGACCTGAAGCAGTCGCTGTACTCGTGGCGCGGCGCGGTGCCCGCGCAGTTCCGCGCCTTCCACGACGAGGCCCACGCCGCTCCCGACGCCCGCGCCGCGAGCGGCCACCGCGCGCACCGGCTGCACCACTCGTACCGCGTGCAGAGCCACGCCGGCCTCGCGGCGCTGAACGGCCTCGTGAACGCCGCGGCGCAGCAGCCCTACTCGCGCGGCGGCGCGTGGGAGTACGACCCCGCCCGCGACGACCTCGCCGCGCCGCCCGGCAAGGCGCTGTCGTCGACGCCGCCGGCCCTCGAGTACTGGCGGCGCGACGCCGCGGCGCCGAAGCACGTGCTCGGCCCGAGCGCCTGGCCCGACCTCGACGCGTTCTTCGCCGACGGCCACTGCGGCGTGCTCGTGCGCTCGCGCTCGGCGCTGTGGAAGAGCGGGCTGCGCGACTACCTGGCCGGGCGGCCGGTGCGCTACCGCATCGCCGACGTCGTCGACTTCACCGCCGAGGCGTGCGGCGACGCCGCCGTCTGGGCGCACGGGCCGCTGCCCGACGTCACGCTGCTGCACGCCTGCGGCGCGCTGCTCGACGGCGGCGACGCCCCGGTGGGCCACGCGCTGACGTTGTTGTGCGCGCCGTCGTGCCTGCCGGCTCTTCAGGCGCTGGTGCCGCAGCTGCCCGCGACGGGCCCGTACGGCGAGGTGCACCCGCGCGCGCTGTGGCAGGCGGCGCGGGCGGCGGCGGCGCCGCTTTGCGACGCCGGCAAGGGCATCGGCCTGTTGCGGCTCGTCGACCGCTTCGGGCTGTGGCGCCTGCTCGGCACCGGCGACGACGGAAAGCAGCAGGCGCGCAGCCGCCGTCGGCTGTGGGCGCTGGCGTCGACGTTGGCGGCGCGCGAGGAGCGCGCGCGGCAGCAGCCCGAGCCGTCGCCCGTCGTCGTCGACTTCGAGGGCGAGACGCTGCCCTTCGACTGGTTCCCCGGGCCGGGCAAGGCCGCTCGGGGCGGGCGCGTGCTCGAGGTGACGACGGTGCACTCGTCCAAGGGCTTCGAGTACGACCGCGTCGCCGTGGTCGGCGACCTGGCCGCCGAGTTCTTCCCGGCGAAGCTCACGCACACGGCGCGGGGCGGCGACGGCGAGGCGGCGGCGGGCCTCTCGTCGTTCGACTTTGGTCGGCAGCTCGAGCTGGAGCCCGCGCTGCAGCCGCGGTGCTTTCCGTGGCTCGGCTCGACGGGGCTGAAGATCGGGCGCGCCACCGATCCGTCGTTGACCCACTCGATCCTCGGAACGCAGTACACCGCCGTCGAGCGCCGGCTGCTGCACGAAAAGCGCAACCTGTTCTACGTCGCGGTGACGCGCACCCGCGATCACCTGCTGCTCGTGCACCTCGGCGACGGCGACCTGCCCATTGACGCCGCGCTGCCCGCGCCGCGCTGCCCGTTCTCGCCCGCCGCAGCGCGCTCGTCGGCGTTCGGCGCGCCGCTGCGCCACGCCGCCGTCGCCGCCGTCGCGCGGCTGCGCCCGTCGCTGCCGTTCGTCAGCGTGCGCACGCTGGCTGGCAACGACGACGCCCACGCCGGCCCTGCGTCGTCGCCGCCTTCGTCGTCGTCGTCGTCGCCTTCGTCGTCGTCTTCGCCCGCGCGGCCCTACGACCACGAGGCGGCGTGGCGACGCATGCAGGTGGGCTCGGGGCTGCACCAGCTGCTCGAGCGCCTCGCCTGGGTGCGCGCCCTCCCTGACGCGACGACGCGGGCCCTCGCGTGGTCGCGCGGCCGCGGCTGGCGCGGCGAGCAGGCCGTGGTCGTGCTGCAGCACGACGACAACGCCGTCGCCGTCGCCGCGGTGCTCGCCGCCTTCGCCGACGCGCGCGCGGTGCTGCCCGAGGTCCCGATCTGGGGCGTCGACGACGGCTCCTTCGCCCCGCCCTCGCCGCCGCGAGACCCCAGGGGCGACGTCGTCCTCGCGCCCGGGGACGACGACGCCGCCCACGGCCCGCGGCTGGTGCGCGGCGTGCTCGACGGTCTCGTCGTCACCGCCGCCCGCGCGCTGTCCGTCGTCGAGTACAAGACTGCCTTCGGCGCCCCGGCGGCCCAGCAGGCCGCCGGCGAGCGGCAGGCCCGCGTCTACGGCCACCTGCTCGCGCCGTCGAAGGGTGCCCCCGTGCGCGTCGACGACCCGCTGGTGGCGGTGTTCTGCGTGCCGCGCGGGCGCGGCGGAGGTGCGCGGTGAAGCTCGCCGGCCTGCCGCTGCGCGCGCTGTACGGCGGCGTGCTCCGCCTCGACTTCCTCGCCCGCGTCGCCGGGCGCTGGCCCACGGGCGTCGACGCCGGCGCCGGCACGTGGCTCGTCACCGGCGTCGATCATCTGCTGCGTGCGCTGTTCTCGCCCCAACCCCCCGAGGGCGCCTTCGCCGCCCGCCTTGGCGATCGCTTGCAGCTCGTCGCCCGCTTCGCGCCCGATCCATCGCCGCCGCCGACGACCACGGCGGTGCCCGAGCTGCAGACCGGCGAGGGCCCCTGGCCCGCCTTCCTGCGCGGCGAGCGCCGCCACGGCCTCGCCGACGGCGAGGCCCTCGTGCGCGCGCGGGGCTTCTTCGACGCCGAGCGCGCCCGCGTCCTTCAGGCCACCGTCGGCGGGCCGGTGTGGCAGCGGGGCGCCACCGATTTTGCCGCGACGCTGCAGCAAGGCCGCCTGCAGGTGGCCCCCGACGACGCCGCCGCGCTGTGGGCCCTGGTGCAGCGCGACCCGTCGCTGCGCGGCGCGTTCATCGCCCGGCGCTACCTGTACCTGCTGCCGCCGGCGGCGTTCCTCGACGCCGCGCTGCAGCCGTCGACGTGGGCGGCGCTGCCCGCCGACGCGCGGGCGCCGCTGGAGCACGCCCTCGGCCAGACCCTCGCCCTCGCCTCGCCAACGCAGCGCGAGCGCCTCGCGGCGCTGGCCGCCACCCGCCCGTCGCTGCAGGCACAGCTGCCCACCGCCTCCGCCCAGCGTGTCGACGTCGTGCCCTTCGAGCGGCTGTGGGGGCAGGGCGCCGCCGTCGACCGCGCCCGCGTGCTCGCCGTCGTCGATGACGCCACCGGCCGCGCGCCCTACGTGCTCGACGTCGACCGCGTCGTCGTCGACGACCGCGTCGTCACCGCCTTCGTCGACGGCCTCGTCGACCGCCTGCAGCGCCGCGCCGCCGCGCGTCCGCCCGACGCCACCACCGACCTGTGGGACGACGACGACTTCCGCCTCGCGTGGCTCGTGCTGCAGGCGTGGGTCGCTGGCCGCCGCCGCACCGGCGCCGGGCCGGGCCCATGACGACGGCGCGCGGGCCCATCACATTGCTGTGGCCGGGGCGCGACCAGCCCCCGGCGCCGCCCGCGCCGCCGTGCGCGCTGCGCGAGGACGAGGCGCTGTCGGTGCTGGCGCCCCCGGCCCCCGACGCCCGCGCCGGGGACCCGGCGCCGACCACCGACAACCTGCTCGTGCACGGCGACAACCGCGCCGCGCTGGCAGCGCTGGCACCGTCGCTGCAGGGCCGCGTGGCCTGCGTCTACCTCGACCCGCCCTACAACACCGGCCAGCGCTTCGCCCACTACGACGACGACCACGAGCACGGCGCCTGGCTGGCGCGCATGCACGACCTGCTCGTGGCGCTGCGCCCGCTGCTCGCCGAAGACGGCGTTGTCGTCGCCCAGACCGACCGTACCGAGGCGGCGTACCTGAAGGTGCTCCTTGACGAGGTCTTTGGCCGCAAGGCCTACGTGACCACCCTTGCGGTGCGGATGTCGGCGACGTCGGGCTTCAAGATCGAACACACCGACCGCACGCTGGTGAAGAACGTCGAGCACGTCCACGTCTACGCGCGCCGCCTGACCTTGCACGAAAAGGCCTACGAAGAGACCCTGGCCTACGACGACCATTATTCGTTGCTGCTGTCGCCCGACCTCGCCACATTCTCCCCGCTCATCGACAAAGACGAAGTCGCCACGCTGTTGCGTCGGCTCGGGCTGCCCCACGCCGGTCGCAGCCTCGCTTCGCTGTACGAACGAAGCGCCGACTTTCGCGCCTTCGTCTTGACCCACGCCGAGCGCATCTGCCGCACCCACACCGCGCCGGCCCCCGCCGTGCGGGCGCTCGCGGCGGGCACGCTGCTCGCGGGCGCCGCCGAAGACGCCGTGCAGGCTCGCACCTTCGCGGGCACGACGTACCGGCTGCGGCGCACGCGCAGCGGCGTCGACCAGCTGATCTCGCTGTCGCTGAAGCTGCGCCACGTCGACCAGACCGGCGGCCCCGACCGGCGGGCGCTCACGAACATCCTCGGCGACTGGTGGGACGGCTTCCACCTCGACATGGGCAACGTCGACCTCGAGGGCGGCGTGGCGTTCAAGAGCAGCAAGAAGCCCGAGCGCCTGCTGCGTCGTCTGCTGCGCCTGTTCACGCGACCCGGCGACGTCGTGCTCGACCCGTTTGGCGGCGCGGGCACCACCGCCGCCGTCGCCCACAAGATGCGGCGCCGCTGGGTCGTCGTCGAGGCTGGCGCGCACTGCGCCACGCTGGCGCAGCCGCGCCTGCGGCGCGTCGTCCTCGGCAACGACCCCACCGGCGTCACCGCTGCCGAGGGCTGGACGGGGGGCGGCGGCTTCCGCTTCGTCGCCCTCGCGCCGCCTGCGTCGACGACGACAGCGGCGCCGTCGTCGCCGCCGGAGCGCTGACGACGGCGCCGGCGGCCGGCTCGGTGGGGAGCGGGCGGATGCGCGCGGCGACGAAGGCGGCCTCGTCTTCGGACAGGCCATAGCGGGCGGCGAGGTCGGCGTCGGTCCACGGCCGGGTGACGTCGACGCGGGGGACGAAGACGTAGGCGTCGCGGGTGATGTGGTGCGAGACCATCGCCTGCGCGACGAGGAACCGGCACAGGCGCGTCTGCAGGAACGACAGCAGGTGGCGCGCCTCGGTGTCGGTGTCGAAGGCGCCGACGACGACGTAGGTCTCGTTGCAGACGACGCCGGGGGGCAGCACGAGCAGGCGCGAGAACACGCGGCGGCGGCCATCCTTGCCGGGGCGGCCGGCGTGGTCGAAGGCGACGTACGACGTGCAGACCTTGAAGCGGTCGACGTACGGGAGGCCGGCCTTCAGGTCGCGGCGGAAGAACGGTCCCTCGCCGTGTTGCCAGCGCAGCCGCACGTCGCCGTCGTCGCCGTGGTGGCCGGGGCGGGCGCGGGTGTCGAGGCCGAAGGGCTTTCGGGGCGAGACCTGTGTCGACAGCGACGGCTCGCCGCGGGCGCGGACCTTCTGCACGATGGCGGCGGCGGTGGCGTGGCGCACGAGCACGGGCAGCGCATCGAGCGCGCGGGTGGATGTCGAGCGGTCGTCGCCGGTGACGTTCGTGATGGCGCACGGCCCGGGGTCGTCGCGGTCCCAGCGGAAGTAGGCGACGCCGCCGGCGACGTCGACGCCGGGGAAGCAGGCGGTGGCGTCCTCGAAGTCGACGAGCACGCGCAGCCGCTGGTCGGCGAGCATCTCGTCGCGAAAGCCGCGCAGGCCCTTGCCGCCGGCGAACCAGCGCGACGGCACGATCATGACGACGTGGCGGGGCGCCAGCGCCTTGGCGAGGCGCACGAACGCCGGGAACAGCGGCCGCGCGCTGCGGCCGTGGCCGCCGTCCTCGCGCTGGTAGGGCGGGTTGCCGATCACGACGTCGACGGGCTGCCGGCGCCACGGGTGCGCCGGGTCGCCAAGCAGCGCCAGCGCGTCGCCTTGCACGACGCGGTCCTGAAGCAGCGCTGCGATCGTCGAGAGGCTCGCTGGATCGACGACCCCCGTGTCCTGCACGACAGCGAGGAGCCGCGCGCGACAGGCGAGCACGTTGTCGCTCAGCAGGTCGATGCCGTGCAGGCTGGCCAGCGCGCGGCGCGCGACGTCGCCGAGCTCGGCACCCGGCCGCGTCTTCGCCGCTGCCAGCCGACGACGCAGCAGCGCGACCAGGAAGTTGCCGTCGCCGCAGGCGGGCTCGAAGCAGCGGGCGTCGGGGTCGGCGGCGAGGTCAGCGACGAGGTCGAGCATCGCCTCGACCTCGCGCGGGCTGGTAAAGACCTCGCCGTGGGCCCGGACCCGCTCGGTGGTGCGCATCGTCGCCGGCAACGATAGGTCGCGCGGCGCGCGGCGGCCAGCGCGTCGACGACGTCGCCGGAGCGGCGAGGGCCGGCGTCGCCGGCGGTCGGCCCGACCGAGGGCGGTCGACCTCGCCCGCGCGGGTCGTGAAGAAAGGCCTTGAAAAGATCGAGCCGGCCCCGTAGGGATCGTCCCCGTCTCGTCCCGCGGGGTCATAGCTCAGCTGGGAGAGCGCATGAATGGCATTCATGAGGTCGACGGTTCGATCCCGTCTGGCTCCACCACGAAGCGAGACGAACCCCGGGCGACCGGGGTTTTTTCTTGGCGGACCGACGGCGGAACGAAGGCGGACCGGCTGGGGGCGCGGGCCGCGCGCGCCGCGACGAAGACGACGCCGGGGGCGGATCCGGCGTGATTTCCGCGCTGCCCTTGTCGGGCCTTCGGGCAGGGCTATAAGCGCGTTGGCACTCAGGCACCCTGAGTGCCAAATCTTCGACCCGTCCGACGGCCGCGCCGTCGGACTTCTGGAGCGACCATGAAGTTCCGTCCCTTGAACGACCGCGTGCTGGTGAAGCGCACCGAGACCGAGACGAAGACGGCCGGTGGCCTGTACATCCCCGAGAACGCCAAGGAGAAGCCGCAGGAGGGCGTCGTCGTCGCCGCCGGCGAGGGCAAGCACCTCGAGAACGGCAAGGTCAAGGCGCTCGACGTCAAGGCCGGCGACCGCGTGTTCTTCCGCAAGTACGCCGGCAACGAGCTGACGCTCGAGGGCGTCGAGCACGTCGTGCTGCGCGAGGACGAGATCCTCGCAATTTTTGAGTGAACGAAACTCTTCGATTCTGATTTTTCTTTTATTTAGGAGTCCTCGATGTCCGCCAAAGAAATCCACTACAGCCAGAACGCCCGCAACGAGATCGCCCGCGGCGTCAACACGCTCGCCAACGCGGTGAAGGTCACGCTCGGTCCCAAGGGCCGCAACGTGATCATCAACAAGAGCTTCGGCAGCCCGACGGTCACCAAGGACGGCGTCACCGTCGCCAAGGAGATCGAGCTGGCCAACAAGTTCGAGAACATGGGCGCGCAGATGGTGAAGGAGGTCGCCTCGAAGACGTCGGACAAGGCCGGTGACGGCACGACGACGGCGACGGTGCTGGCGCAGGCCATCTACAACGAGGGCATCAAGCTGGTGGCCGCGGGTCACAACCCGATGGACATCAAGCGCGGCATCGACAAGGCCGTCATCGAGGTGGTCAAGGGCCTGAAGGGCATGTCGAAGGCCACGAAGGACCACAAGGAGATCGCGCAGGTCGGCACGATCTCGGCCAACGGCGACGACACCATCGGCGAGATCATCGCCAGCGCGATGGAGAAGGTCGGCAAGGAAGGCGTGATCACCGTCGAGGAGGCGAAGTCGCTGGAGACGACCCTGGAGGTCGTCGAGGGCATGCAGTTCGACCGCGGCTACCTGTCGGCCTACTTCGTCACCAACGCCGAGCGGATGGAGGCGGTGTTCGAGAACCCCTACGTCCTCATCTTCGAGAAGAAGATCTCGAACATGAAGGACTTCCTGCCAGTCCTCGAGGCCGTGCGCGGCAGCGGCAAGCCGCTGCTCGTGATCGCCGAGGAGGTCGAGGGCGAGGCGCTGGCCACCCTCGTCGTCAACAAGCTGCGCGGCACGCTGAACATCTGCGCCGTCAAGGCGCCGGGCTTCGGCGACCGCCGCAAGGCCATGCTCGAGGACATCGCGACGCTCACCGGCGGCAAGATGATCTCCGAGGACCTCGGCCAGAAGCTCGAGAACGTGACCCTCGCCGACCTCGGCCAGGCCAAGTCCATCGTCGTCGACAAGGACAACACCACCATCGTCGACGGCCACGGCAAGAAGGCCGACATCCAGGCGCGCATCAAGCAGATCCGCGCCCAGATCGAGGAGACCACGTCCGACTACGACCGCGAGAAGCTCCAGGAGCGCCTTGCCAAGCTCGCCGGCGGCGTCGCCGTCATCAACGTCGGTGCCGCCACCGAGGCCGAGATGAAGGAGAAGAAGGCTCGCGTCGAGGACGCGCTGCACGCCACGCGCGCGGCCGTCGAAGAGGGCATCGTGCCCGGCGGCGGCGTCGCCCTGCTGCGCGCCTCGCGCGCGCTGGACGCCCTGAAGACCGGCAACTCCGAGCAGGACTTCGGCGTCAAGCTGCTGAAGCGCGCCTGCGAGGAGCCGATGCGCCAGATCGCGGCCAACGCCGGACACGAGGGCTCGGTCATCGTGAACAAGGTGCTTGAGACCAAGGAGTCGACGTTCGGCTTCAACGCCCGCAGCGAGGCGTTCGAGGACCTCGTCAAGTCCGGCGTCATCGACCCGACCAAGGTCGCGCGCACGGCGCTCGAGAACGCCGCGTCGGTGTCGGGCCTGCTGCTCACCACCGAGGCCATGATCGCCACCAAGCCCGAGAAGAAGGAGGCCGGCGGCGGCCACGAGGGCCACGATCACGGCGGCGGCTACGGCGACGACATGGACTTCTGAGTCCACGCGCTCTGGAGACGAAGAAGGGCGCCCGCGAGGGCGCCCTTTTTCTGTCCACGGCGCCGAGCCGCAGTCCGACGCCTTCACCGTCGACGTGCTTACGCACGCGCGCGCCGGGCGGCGCGCGGTGAAGGCGGCGCGGCTCGACCCGCTCGTTGAGGGCGACGGAAGAATTCCAACGTGGCCGTCTTCAGGGCAGGTTCTTTTTCTTCAGTAGGGCCTTGACGCTGTCGACGCTGCGGTCGCCCAGCTGCCATCCGCCCACGAAGAAGGTCGGCGTGCCGCGGACACCGATGCTGCTGGCGAGCTTCTGGTCGGCGTCGAGGACGGCCGTGTACGTCGACTCCTTCGCGTAGGCGAGGGCCGCAGCCCGTTCGCCGTCGACGCCGATGGCGTTCGCGACGTCCTTCAGCGCAGCGCTCTCCATGTCGCGCTGCTGCTGGTACACGCGATCGACGAAGCTCCAGAACGCGTCGTCGCCGCCGAGCTCGCGCACCGCCATCGCGAACAGCGCCGCCGGCTTCGCGTCCTCGTGGAACGACAGCGGAAAGTACTTGTAGACGACGTTGACCCGCTTCTTCAGCGCGGGGTCTTCGACGACCTCCTTCAAGAGCGCGTGCGAGCGCGCGCAGAACGGGCACTGCAGATCGGAGAACACGACGAGGTTGACCCGCACCTGCTTGTTGCCGAGCACCGGGCTGTCGCCGACGGGGATCGCGTGCGCCTTCTCCTGCAGCGCCGCGCCGCGCGCCGGTCCCGATGGGCGACGTGCCGTCCCAGCGGCGTTCACGCCAGCGCCTCGGCGTCGACGAGGCACAAGACGCCCATCCACAGCACGACCAACGCGATGAAAACGTGTGCACCTCCATCAACTGCCGGTTGATGACCGACAACGACGCCAGCTCGCGCCGCCAGTCGAAGTAGCGGGGAAAGACGGCGTAGACGAAGGCGAGGACGACGAAGACGACGCCGACGGCACTCAGGTGCAGCAGCGGATCGAGCGGGTTCATCGGGCGTCTCCGTCGGCGTCGTCAGCGCGGGTCAGCACGAACAGCGCCAGCAGCGGCGGCACCGTCGACTCTTCGACAAGCACGAGCCCCGCGCGCGCGAAGGCGTCGTGCCACGTCCTGCGCGACAGGAAGTGCAGCACGCCGACATAAAACGCGAGCGCGTTGCATACGTCGCGCTGGTGCTCGAGGACGACGCTTCGGCCGTCTGCACGCAGGCTGCGCGCGAGGGTCCCGAACCAGCGCGCGCGGACATCGTCGTCGCGGACCTCGTGGGCGGCCATCGGCAGCACGATGACGTCGACGTCCTTCACCGGCAGGGCGCCACGCCCCACGGCGACGGTGTCTTCGTGCAGCGGCACGATCGCGCGCGCGCGCTCAATCGACGGCTCGGTCTGGACGCGCGTGTCGTTGGCGTCGATGACGACGACGCGGGCGTGCGGGTAGCGCGCGCGCAGGACGGCGAAGCTCTCGTCCAGACCGGTGTGCGCGTGCACGATCGTCGGTGTGGTCGTGACTGCCGCCGTGGCCGTCGCCGTGGCCGTCGTCGTGGCCGTCGTCGTGGCCGTCATCGTGGCCGTCGTCATCGACGACGGCAGTGGAACGAAGCGGTCGAACCAGCGCCACGCGTAGAGCTCCGAGCGGTCATCGGTCAGGTACGACGCGACGAGCGACCCCGCCGTCAGCGCGAACGCCAGGGACGACGCGACGAGCCCTCCGGATCCCCCAAGGCGCCCCGCGCGGCGCGACGCCTAAGACGACGACGCCAAAGACGACGACGAAGATCGCCAGCGCGGAGACGGGCGCGTTGAAGCGCACGATGCCGGTGACGCCATGCAGCGGCGCGCGGCCAGCGGGTGTCTTCGTCATTGGTCGGGGTCTGCTTCGCGGCGCCCGGCGTTCCAGTGGTAGGGCACGTCCTCGATGACAACCGCACTGGCGAGCACGGGGTCTTGCAGCGTGCGTTCGGCGAAGAGGGGACGTGGGCCGCGAGCACGCGCACCGGGCGTGGCTTCCAGTTCTGGTGCACGCCTTCGACGACGAGCACGCAGCCGTGGTCGAGCATCGAGCACGTGTGCGGCATCGTCCCGGCGAACCGACGTGCGTCCTTCCAGGTCGAAAACGGTGAACCCGCAGGCAACGGCGGCGCTGCGTCGCCGGCGGCGGCGGTGTCGAAGTCGGCGACGAACGCGCCGGCGCGCACCGCGATGCGGTCGGGTGTCTGTTCGACGGCGACGTCGAGGTGTTCGTAGCGGTAGCGGGTGAAGATTTCACCGAGGTGTTGCATCGCGCGCGAGTCGGTCTGCGAGCGCAGGCTGTAAAGGCCGCGCAGCGTGCGACCGTCGCGCGTGCTGAAGCGGACGAAGACGCGGGTGCCGACGAGGAAGAAGTCGCGGCTGACGACGCGCGGCAGGCGGGCGGGGCGCAGGCCACGGGTCTGCATCATCGCGACGGTCATGAAGCCGACGGGGACGCCGATGGCGTCGTCGGTCGCCACGGCGTCGCAGGTGGAGGGCTTCTGGCACGAGCAAAGCCACCGCCGTTCACGGCAGCGCGTAGGTGAGCACGAGCGAGAAGTCGAAGTGGGCGTCGACGGCGAAGGGGTGGTTCTTCAGGCGGTCGTGCAGGCTACCGGTGTCTCCGTGCGGGGCGGGGCGTCGGGTGCGCCTTCGCCGTCGCGGTCGCCGAGGGCGCGGACACCGACGACGACGCAGAACAGCGTGGCCCACAACGGGTTGAAGCGGCCCCAGAGCAGCAGGTCGGCGGCGAGCGCCTGCTCGATGACGTTCATCGCCATGACGACCGCGATCGGCGTCGCGGTGCAGAGGTATTGGCGACGACCGCTCAGCACTCGCGGCCATGACGAGCTCGGCGCGACCGATCACGATCGTGAGCAGCGGCGCGACGTCCGTCGCCGTGGGACAGGGCGCAAGCGCGCCGCGCTCGCGCGCGCAAAGGGCGTCGCCGACGACGCGGGCGACGATGGCGGGGTGGCGGGGACGCCGCCGAGCACCTTGCACCACAGGCCGTTTGCGACCCAGACGAGCGCAACCGATCCGTCAGTCCCCGGCGAAGCAGTGACCGGCGTGGGTGGTGTCGGCCGCCAACCCCACCGGCACATGCATCCCTCGGTCCTAGTCCGTTGCCGGACCGAGCGCGACCGCTGTGTCGGCGTCTCGTGGCACGCTTCGCCGTGTCGCGGGGTGTCGTGTTCGGCTCGTCCATCGGAGTCCGCGCGTGAACCTGCCTTCTGTCCCCGTTCCCGACCCGGCGGCGCGGGCCACCGAGTGCCGCGCCGCGACGACACACCGGCGATAACGCAGCGCGACATCTGGGGCTGACAGGCCGCCCCGGCTGCGCTACGCGACCCGCTGTGTTCTGGGGGCAGACCACACGTTCCGACGTGCGCTCGCTCTGCAGGGCGCGCGTCGCCTTTTCCTCTTTTGTCTTCGCCGTCTTCGCCGTGGCCCTCGGCGCTGCGCCGGCAACCGCCGCCGCGCCCGGCGACACCGATGGCCCGCGCGCGACACCCCGCGCCGGCCGCGCGTTCCACACCACCGTCGCCGACACCCCGGTGGCGCTGCCTGCCTACGACCGCGGACACATCACGTCGTGGGACCTCGGCGTCGCGACGTCGACCACGCCCCAGGGCGTCGACGTGCTGCCGCTGCTCGCGCTGTACCTGTTCCACCGCACCGACGAGCAGCTGCTGCGCGCCGTCGTCGCTGTCGTCAGCAACGAGGTGCTGCTGACCCGCCCTTGGCACAAGGGCGCGCCCGCCGAGTGGCTGCTGTCGGCGTCGATGCTGGCCCCGCCGGTGGCCCTCGCCCCCCGCGTCGATGACGTCGATCGACCCCGGCAGGAGCTGCTGTCCGGCGAGCTGCGCGCCGGTCTTGGGCTCGGCGCGCGGGGCCGCGCCGCCGTGGCGCCCGGCGAGCAGGCCGACGTCGACAACATGTGGGAGGCCAACGTCACCGTCGAGCCCGTGTTCCGCTGGTTCTTTCCCGGCGAACGCGCCGCCCCCGACTTCGTCGCCCCGGCGAGCCACCGCGCGTTGCAGGTCCACGGCGCGCTCCGCTTCGACGGGCTGACCCGCAACCTGTTTGGCAGCAACCACGCCGGCGTCGCCTTCGGCGTCCGCGCCACCGCCGGCGTGCGCGCCGGCGTCACCCCGTGGAGCGGCGATCACGCCCCGTCGACGATGTGGCAGCGGGGGAACGCCTGGCTCGTCGGCGTTGCCCCCGTCGGCCCGCTGCCCGAGCAGCACCGCCTGCTCTACTCGCTGCACGGCGCCTTCGGCCTGGGCCTCGATCGCTTCACCGCCTTCGCCGTGGGCGGCGGCCCCCCACGGGACGAGACCTTCGCTCAGGACGTGCCCCTGCTGCCCGGCGCCAGCATCGACGAATACCCGACGACCCGCCATCTGATCGGGTCGCTTGAATATCGTCACGAGCCGATCTTCTTCTTTTATTGGGGGCCCTTCGCCTCCGTGGCCATCCTCGACCGCGAGCACGAGCTCAAGGGGCATGTTGTCCGCACCGACGACGTCGTCTCGGCGGCAGGACTGCGCATGACCACGGTGTTTCTTTTTTCGTCGCGGATACAGCTTCAATATGGTATAAACACCGGACTCTTGCAGACGCCATCGGCGCCGCGGCAGGAGCTCACGGTGCACCTGTCGGGACGACTGTGAACCAGGGGGCGGACATGGGCGGTGTCGGGACAGAGGGCAGCGGACGCAGCACGGCGTGGCGCGGGCTGCGCGGGGGCCGCCGATGAGCCTGCCGCTGCGCACCACGATCCCGCTGACCGCCGTCGCCATCGCGACCATCGCGGTGTGCTTCTCGACACCGATGAGCGTCGCCATCGGCGTGGCCTCGACCTACGACGCCACCGAGGGCGAAGCGCGGCTGTTCCTCCGTCAGGCCGGCGTGCTCGCCAGCACCTACCTCGCCCAGCGGCCCAGCCACGAGCTGCGCGGCCTGATGGCCGCGTACCAGGACAACATCTGGGTCACGAACGCCGTGATCGTCGGCCCCGACGATCGCGTCCTCGACGCGTGGGGGCCCGGGGCGCCGCCGTCGTCGTGGACGGCGGCGACGGTGGCGTGGCCGCCAGGAAGAGCCGCCGAGCTGCGACGGCGCGCTGTGCAGACCGGGTTCGTGCAGAGCCTCGTCGATCGCGACCAGCGGCGCATCTTCGTCGTGCACGCCGTCTGGCCCGCCGGCGCGCGCGCCGGCGCCGCCGCGCCGCACGTGCTGGCGCTGGAGTACGACGTCAGCCGCGGCCTTGACGAGGTGTACGGCGCGTCGATGCTGGCGCTCGCGATCTTCTTCGTCCTGATCTTCGCCATGGCCATCGCCGCCGGAACGGCGCTGCGGTGGCTGCTGCGTCGACGCTCCGCCATCCTCCTGCGCGTCGCCCGCGACATCGCCCAGGGCAACTTCGACGCCCGCGTCGGCGCGTCTGCCGACGACGAATTTGGCGCCATCGCCACTGCCATCGACGACATGGCCGCGCGCCTTGCCGAGACGCGCGACCGCAACCGCCAGAGCGAGGAGCGCTACCGCACGCTCTTCGACGAGGCCGACGACGCCGTCGTGCTCTGCGACGACCACGGCCTCGTGCAGGACGCCAACCACGCCGCCGTCCAGCTGTTCGGCCGCAGCGTCGAACAGCTGCGCGGCCTGACGCTGGAGACCCTCGTCGACACCGGCGCCGACGAGGCTCCTGGGGGCGGCCGGTCGAAGGGCGCCGGCGGGGGACCGGGCGAGGGGCGCCGCGAGGGGCGCGGCGAGGCCAGCGCGCCCGACGGTGTGCGCATCCCGGTGGAGTTCCATGTCCGCGCGCTGACCGGCGTCGGCACGCTGGCGCTGTTCCGCGACCTGCGGCGCGCGCTCGAGGCCACGCGCATGCGCGACGCGATGGTGATGCAGGAGCGCCTCGCGGCGCTGGGTACCCTCGCCGCGGGCGTCGGCCACGAGCTGAACAACCCGCTCAGCTACGTGTCGGGCAACCTCGACCTGCTCGACGCGGCCCTGCGCAGCGGCGTCGGCGTCGGGCCCGCGTCGAGCGCGGCCTCGAGTGCGGCGTCGTTGCGGGCGCTCGTCGACGACGCGCGCGACGGAGCGGCGCGGATGAAGCGGATCGTGGGCGAGCTGCACGTGTTCACGCGCGCAGCGCGCGACGACCGTACCGGCCGCCGCGCTGACCAGACGGCGGTCGCCGTGCGGGCCGAGCTTGACGCCGGAGTGCAGCTGGCGAGCCACGCGCTCAAGGGCCGGGCTCGCGTCGTCAAGGAGCTCGCCCCGTCGCTGCCGCCGGTGCGCGGCGAGGAGGGCCGGCTCACGCAGGTGATCGTCAACATGCTGACCAACGCGCTGCACGCGATGCCCGCCGACCGCGACGAAGTCGACAACGTGATCACGCTGCGCGCCGCCGTCGTCGACGACGGACTGATCGTCGCCATCGACGTGATCGACAACGGTAACGGCATCGCCGCCGACGTGCTGCCCCACGTGTTCGCGCACTTCTTCACGACCCGCACCGGGCAGGGTGGCTCGGGGCTCGGCCTGTCGGTCTCGCGCGAGCTGGTGCTGTCGATGGGCGGCACGCTCGACGTCGAGAGCGAGCCCGGCCGCGGCACCGCCTTCCGCATCCGACTTCCCGCCGCCCGCGGGGCCACGACCTCGCCGCCGGCCCACGTCACCACGCAGCCGGGTGTCGCCGGCGCTGTCGACACCGTCGCCGGCGACATCGCCAGCGTGCGGGTGCTGATCGTCGACGATGACCCGCTCGTCGCCCGCGTGCTGCGCCTGATGCTCGGCGCCGCCGACGTCACGGTGGCCAGCGGCGTCGCCGAGGCGCTCGAGGCCGCGCGGCGCTTCGACTTCGACTGCGTGCTCTGCGACCTGATCATGCCCGACGGCGGCGGCGAGGCCGTCGTCCGCGGCTTGCAGCGACAGGACCCGCGGCTCGTCGAGCGCGTCGTGTTCATGACCGCGGGCATCTCGTCGCACGACCTCAAGTCGTTCGTCGATCGCGCCGGACGCCCCGTGCTCGAGAAGCCGGTGGCGCCCGCCACGCTATGCGCCGTCGTCGCCGCCGCCCGCCGCCCCGCTGGGCTCCTCACCGTTGCCGCCCAGTGACTCTTCGTCGTCTCGCAGGCTGTGGTGAATACGCCGGCGGCGTTGCACCACAGCCTGCTCTCCCTCTGGCAGGTCTGTCCCAGACCTCAGGCTCCAAGACAACTCGCCTCCTCGACGATCCTCGCCGGACTCGGCGCTTGCGCCGGACCGGACCCTCATCCCCCTGGCCCCTTCCCCCAAACCTGCCGTTCGAGTTCAGCGGCGCCACTTCCTGTCGCCATATCGAGGGAGAGAAAGCCCATACCCAGCATTGGGTATGGGCAGCGGCGAAGCCGCGGGTGAGGGTCGTTGTCATCGCGACGGCGCGCTTGGCGATGTGCTCAACGATGAGGTTCCAGACCCGCCCCCCGTCGAGCGAAGCTCGACGGGGCCCCCCACCCGAGACGCAGGAGACGCAGCCCCCGGCGAATGCGGTCTTCGGCCATTTTCAGCCCAGGCCGCCAGGGGGTCCTCGCCGTCCTCGGCGGTTGCATTGTCGTCCTCAGGCCTGCAACGTCGCGCCGTGACCGACGAAGGCTGCCTGCTCGATCCCGCCCAGGTGGCGACGTTGCAGGCGTTGACCGCCGGCGCCAGTACCGACGACCTGAGCTTCGCGGGGTTCGTTCGTCTGTTCGCGGTGACGTCGACGACGTACCTGCAGGACATCCGGGCCGCGGCCGCCGCCGGCGACCCGGGTCGCCTCGCCCACGCCGCCCACACGTTGAAGGGCGCGGCCCTGCAGGTGGGCGCGCGCCGCCTCGGGGCCCTCGCCCAGCAGCTCGACCACGCGGCGCGCGACGGCAACTGGCGGCGCGAGGACGTCGACGCGCTGGTCGGAGTGGTGGCCGACACCCACGCCGCGTTGCAGGCGGCGTGCGTGGGGGGCGACGCGTCGGTCAGGTGATCGGCGCGCGGTCGTGGCCTCGCGCGCGGGTCACGGGCAGCGGATGGGCCCGATCGGCAGCGTCTGGTCGGCGGCGAAGCCGAACTCGAGGTCGTCGCCGTGGCTGGTGCCGAGCCAGTCGTGGATCTCCTCGCAGGCGCCGCCGACGAACGACGTGCTGCCCGGCCCGGTCTCCCAGCCGGCGGCGGCGACGACGGCGCGGCCGTTGTCGCGGTTGCGGATGATCATGCGCGTGCCGGGCGTGGGCTTGTCGCGCCAGTTCATGTTCACGTACCAGGCCTCGTCGCTGGCGGGCGGACGCGGGGCGCTGCCCTGACCAAAGCGGCTGCCGCCTTCGCCCGCGGGCGCCCACGGTTGATCGCGCGTCATCACGTAGCCGCTCGTGCGCTGCGACAGCGCGTGGTGCGCGTCGATGCCATCGGTGAACGACGTCGGCCAGACGTCGGCGGCGAGGTCGTCCTCCTGCGTGACGAGGTGCGCCTCGAGCGCCACCGGGCCCGTCGTCGGCGTCGTCAGCGTCACCGCGGCGCCGCCGTCGTCGCAGCCCGCGACGCCGCCGCAGCTGCCCCAGACCATGCGCAGCGTGCGCGGCGCGACGGCGCAGGTGTCCTGCCCGATGGGGGTGAAGTTCACGTCGAGCGTGAACAGCCCCGCCTGCGGTACGCCGCCAGCAACGTAGGTGTCGGCGACGAGGAAGACGTCGCCTTCGTCGACGGCGAAGGACAGGTCGGTGTTCGCCCGGGCGAGGCAGGTGTCGGCGGTCCGTCCCGACAACAGGTGCACGTCGATGTCGACGCCGTTGTCGGCGTCGTCGCCGACGCGGACGTCGAGCGCGCCGTGCCCCGGAACGCGCACGCGGTAGACGAACGCGTCGCCGCCCTCGTTGGCCGGCGAGCAATCGTAGGCGTCGAGCGCTGGGCCCGGGGCGCGGGTGGTGTCCCGCACGTCGCGGTAGGGGAACGACGCGATCACGATCGGATCGTCGAAGGTCCCTGTGCCCTCACCTTCGCCCTCGCCCTCGCCCTCGCCCTCGCCCTCACCCTCACCCTCACCCTCACCCTCACCCTCACCCTCACCCTCACCCTCACCCTCACCCTCACCCTCGCCTTCGCCTTCGGCGGGGGGCGTGTCGGCGAGGGAGCAGGCCGACGAGTCGGGGAGGGCGACGAGGGCGACGAGGGCGACGAGGGTCCACGACGAAGTCTTCGCGTGCATGGCGGTTCGATGCCGCGGCTTCGGCCCGGCGTCGATCGGGTGATCGCCGGAAGCGTCGGCGACCCCGTCGGCCCTCAACGCCGCCAGCGGACGACGAGCCGATCCCCGGCGATCTTCGCCCGCGCGAGCTCGGGCTTGGCGTCGCCCTCGAGCACGATCACGACGCGCTCGACGCCCTTCTCAGGGCGCCCTACGCGCACCTCGCGCGCGCCAGCGACGTCGGGCAGGTGACCAGGCAGCGCCGCGCCCTTCACGTCCACCACCACCCGCGCTGGCGACGACAACGCGAACGCCTTCTTCACCCGGCCGCCGCGCGGCAGCGGCACCTCGAGGCGGCCCCCCTTCACCGTCGCCGCCGCCCGCGCCACGGCCTTCGTCATCGCCGACGTCACGGCGGCTGGCGGGGGCGCCGCCGCCGAGGGCGCCGTCGTCGAGGGCGCCGTCGTCGAGGGCGCAGTCGTCGAGGGCGTCGTCGTCGAGGGCGTCGTCGTCGCGGTCGTCGGCGGCGCGGCCTCGTCGTCGGCCTCGGCGGCGTCGGCCGCCGCCGGCGGTGGCAGGGCCTGCTCGACGACGGCGACGGTGGGCAGCGGGGGGGCGTCGTCGTCGTTGGTGCCGGCGGCGTCGGAGACGACGGGGGGGATGACCGGGGCGGGCTCGCGCTGTAGCAGGCCGACGACGGCGCCGGCGCAGCAGCCAGCGACGAGGAACGCCGTGGCGGCGCCCAGCGACAGGCGCGCCGGGGCGGCCCCGGGGCGGGCCATGCGCTCCTGGCCGATGGGCAGGTGGCGGATCGACAGCGCGCCGTCGATGAACCCGCGCTCGGTGGCCTCGGGCAGCGCACCGAGCGCGAAGCCGTCGTGGTCGGCGGGCACCGGCGGGATCGTGGTGCTCTGCAGGATCGTGGGGTTCTCGATGACGCTGTCGCTCGTGCGTCCGCGCGCCCGCGCTGGACCGTCGTCGTCGAAGCGCTCGCGCAGCGCCGCCGGCGTCGCCCGAAGGTCCAGGTCGAGGTCGATGTCGATCCCGACCCCGGCGTGCGGGCTCGTGATGTCGTCGGCGCGGCGGAACGTCCAGCCGGCGAAGGGGTCGGCGTCGGCGCGCGCCACGGTCTGCGTGCGCGTCGCCGCGGGCAGCATCGACGCCGCCGGCGGCGTCGAGCGGCTGCGCGGCCCCAGCGTGACGGCGCGCGGCACGCACGGGGTGGCGTCAAAGACGCGCGCCGCGGGCGACGGCGCCGGCTCGTCGGGCGGCACCGACACGGCGACGGGCGTCGGCACGCCGCTCGCGCCGAGCCCGCCGGGCAAGGGCGGGCCGGCGGAGGCGGGGCGCAGCAGGTCCTCGGTGATCTCGACGCGGCCGTGCGGCGCGGGCGCCGTGGGTGACCGCGACGTCGACGGCGGCTGCGAGCGCACCGGCACCACGAGACGACGCAGCGTCGCGCGGACTGCCGGGTCGACCGACAGGAAGCGCACGCCGATGCCGGGCGGACGGCCGTCGAGGGCGCCTTCGCGGCGCACCCAGACGACCTCGGCGGCGCGGATGTGCACCTCGTCGTAGCCGTGGTCGAAGCGCACGGTCACGGTGTCGCCGATGGCGAAGGGCTGACGCGTCACGATGGACATGCCGGTCTCGCTGACGTCGCTGGCCCACTCGCGCAGGGCGCGGTCGCCGGTGGCGGGGACGAGGTCGACCTGACGCTCGAAGGGGGCGCGTTCGGCGAGGCGGGCGTGGTGCATTGGCGTCCTTTCGCGTGGCACCGGCTGGCTCCGGCAGTCTCCACGCGGAGACACCATGCGTCCGGCGGCGCCGTTCTCCAAGTTTTCGACCAGATCTTCGACCGTCGCGCCGCTGCTTTTTTGTGGCCGCACCCGACGCGCTGGTGCGGCGCTCCGCGCCGGCAGTGACGACGTCGGCGAAGGCGCCTGGCCGGCGGATCCCGCCGTCGTCTTCTTCCGTGCGAGGCTCCCTGCGGTGTCGAACCTGAAGATGCCCGAGGCCGAGCAGCGTCTGGTGAGCCTGTACCGGACGTACGGCGGTCGCGTGTACGCGCGGTGCCTGTACCTGCTGCGCCACGAGCAGGAGGCCGTGGACGCGCTGCACGCGGTCTTCGTCGCGGCGCTCCGACCGCTCGACGGCGCCCGGCACGACGAGAGCCCGCTGACGTGGCTGACGGGCCTCGCCACGCTGCATTGCCTCGACGCGCTGCGCGCCGCGCCCGCCCCGGGGCCCGCGCAGCTCCAAGATGCCGTCGCCCACGCCGCCGCCCACGCCGACGGCGCCGTCTTGCTCACCGAGCACCGCGAGCTGTTGCGCCTGTGCCTGGCCCGCAGCGCCGCGGTCGACCCGCCGCTCGCCGCGCTCGCCACGTGGGCCTTCGTCGACGAGCAGAGGCCGCAGGAGCTCTGCGCCCGGGCGGACCTCGCGGCGTCGACGCTGCACGAGCGGCTGCGCGCGTTCGTTGCGCTGTGCCGCGCCGAGCTGCAGGCCCATGTGCCCGGCGTCGTCTTCGTCGACGCCTCACGCAGACGCGACGTCCCCTTGCACGACCCGCAGACCAGCGCGCCGCGCGCTCCGACGATCGCGCTGCCCCGGCTCGACCACGCCGGCGACGACGGGCTGGTCGATCGCGGCGGCGTCACGCTGTTCGACATCGAGCGCTACGCCTGCGGCGAGCTCGAGCTGAGGGGCGCCGCCGCAGCCCGCGTGCAGGCCGCTCTCGAGGCTGACGCGACCCTCGCCGCCGTGCACTCCGAGGTCGTCGCCGCCGACCGCGCGTTCCTCGCCACCCACCCGCCGGCGGCGCTCCTCGTCGGCCTCCAGCGCTTGCGCGCGCAGGAGGCCACCGGCCTCGCCCGCGTCGTCGCCACGCTGCGCGCCCTCGTCAGCGGGCCGCTGGTGGCCGCCGCCGCCGCCGCCAGCGTTGCGCTCTTCGTCGCCGTGCAGGCCATCGAAGTCCCGCCAGACCGCGGCGCCGACACCGCCACGAGCACCATGGGCAGCGCGCCGACGGCCTCGCTGTCGTTCATCGTGAAGACCGCCGACGGGGGCGCCCGCGCCGGCCGCGACGGCGAGCCGCTGCGCGCCCGCGACCAGTTCCAGCTCGTCGTCACCGATCTGCCGCGGCGCGCGATGGTCGTCGTCGGCGTGGACGGCGACGGCGACGTCACTACCTGGGTCGCCGAGGACGACGTCACGCGCACCGAAGGCCGCCTTGCGGCCGGGCCGCGCGCGCTCGCCAGCCCTGTCGTGCTCGACAATGGCCGCGTCGCCGAGCGCTTCTTCGTCGTCTGGGGCGACGACCTGCCCGCGCTGCGTCGACGGGCGAGCGAGGCCGCGTCGCACCTCGCAGCGAGCGTCCACGCCGGCGTCGACGTGGCGACGCTGACGACGCTGCCGATGTACGACGAGGCGACGCCGCAGGCCACGGTGCACGTGGTCCGGGTCCCATGACGCGGCGACGAGGGCTGCTGCGCCTTCGTCGCCGCCGAGCTCGCGCCGTCGACTTGAGCGGGGCGCGGAGCTTCACGCCGCGTCGAGCTCGACGCGGCGACCGAAGCTCTCGGCCGAGCGCGTGCGCACGACGTAGCGGCGCACGCGGGCGGCGGCGACGGAATCGACGGGCAGCGCGGCGAGGATCGTGTTCTTGTCGCGCTGCAGCTGCCGTCGCAGCGCGTGGGCGCGGTCGAGGGCGCGCACGCGGGTGACGAACGCGTGGGCGGTGGCCTCCAGGGCACGGTCGTCGGCGACCTCGAGCTCGAGCAGCGCGCGCTCGCAGTCGTCGGCGACTTCGCCGAGCAGCGCGCGCTGCGCCTCGGTCAGGCGCTTCAGTCGGAAGCGCGTCACCGCGTCGGGCGACAGCCGCAAGCCGACGACGAGGCCGGCGGCGTCCTCGGGGGCGAGGCGCTCCTCGAGCTCGACGCCCAGGCGCGTCGACGCCTGGCGCAGGCGCGTCGCGCGCTCGCGGCGGTGGGCGCGGGCGGCGTCGACGCGGGTCGATGTCGTCTCGGCCTCCTCGAGGTAGATGGCCAGCCGCGAGGCCAGCAGGCGCAGGCGGTCGGCGATGTCGAACAGGCGGGCGTCGCTGGCCTCGTCAGCGAGCACCTCGGCGTGCTGGATGACGATGGCGACACGGTCGAGGCGCGAGGGCGGGGGCGGCAGGTTCTTCATCGTGGGGCTCCTGGTGCGGCGGTCGTCGCCGTACGGAGCGCCTCTCACGCGCCGTGCCCACGCGTCGTCGCGCCTGACCGCGCCCGGCTGCGATCGTCGATGACGTAGGCAAAGGTCGCATGTTCCTGTTGGAACGAACGCCGGACCATCGCTGCGCGCGCGCGCAGCGTCGCCACGCACCTCGCGTCGCGTCGCAGAGCAGGCAGCGGCGTTGCTTGTGGGGCCGAGCCGTGACCGCGCCCGCGAGCCGCGCGACGCGTCCGGCGTCAGCGACGTCGACGTCGCACGAGCAGCAGCGCCAGCCCCAGCACGGGCAGCCCCGCGTCGGCGCCGGCGGTGCTGCACGCGTAGGCGGCGCTGCCCGCGACGTCGAGCGGCGGCGGCTCTTCGGGCGGCGGTGGCGGCGACAGCGGTGCGCCTTCGCCCTCGCCCTCGCCTTCGGCGGGGACGTCGTCGGAGGGATCGAGGGGGTCGGTGCCGTCTTGCTGCTCGTCGCCGTCGCCGACGCTGCCGTCGTCGCTGTCGGGGTCGGTGGGGTCGGTCTCGCCGGCGTCCTGCGAGCCGTCGCGGTCTTGATCCTCGACGCCGTCCTGCACGCCGTCGCCGTCGCTGTCGGCGTTCAGCGGGTCGGTCTGGCTGCCCGGGCGGGTCGCGTCGGCGTCGACGGGACCGGGGTAGCTGCCACGCACCTCGTCGCCGTCGGTCAGACCGTCGTCGTCGCTGTCGGGGTCGAGGGGATCGGTCTCGCTGGGATCACGCACGCCGTCGTCGCCGCGGTCCTCGCCACCGTCGCACACGCCGGCGAGCGTGGCGCTGCCGTCGCACAGGCCGTCGCGGTCGGTGTCGGGGTCGGCGCCGTTGGTCTCGCCGGCGTCCAAGGCGCCGTCGCGGTCGCGGTCCTCGACGCCGTCTTGCAGGCCGTCGCCGTCGCTGTCGGGATCGCGAGGATTGAGCTCGCCGACGTCGACGCCGCCGTTGCCGTTCGCGTCTTCGGCGCCGTCAGCGACTTCGTCGCCGTCGCTGTCGCCGCTGCACGGGTCGGTGGGGTTGCGGCCGTTGACCTCGACGCCGTCGGGCAGACCGTCGCCGTCGGTGTCGGGGTTGTTGCGGTCGAGGCAGTCGTGGGCGTCCTCGAGCCCGTTGGGCAGACCGTCACCGTCATCGTCGGCCAGGCGGCCGTTGTCGTCGTCGGGGAAGTCGACGGGGTTGCGGCCGTTTAGCGCCTCGCTGCCGTCGCTCTCGCCGCCGTCGTCGGTGTCGGGGTCGGTGGGGTTGGTCTCGCGCGGGCCGCCGGGCGCGCCGGGCTCGAACACGCCGTTGCGGTTCGTGTCCTCGCTGCCGTCGAGCAGGCCGTCGCGGTCGGTGTCGGGGTTCAGCGGGTTGGTCTGGGCGCCGTCGCGGCTGGCGAAGGTGTCGACGGGGCCGGGGTAGCGCGAGGTCACCTCGACGCCGTCGGTCAGACCGTCGTCGTCGCTGTCGGGGTCGGTGGGCGACGTCTCGGCGGCGTCGTGCAGGCCGTTGCTGTTGGTGTCCTCGCCGTTTTCGCAGGTCTCGCCGCCGAAGGTGGCGCCGCGGCCGCCGTCGCACAGACCGTCGCCGTCGGTGTCGACGTCGAGGGGGTCGGTGACGTTGTTGTTCGGCAGCGCCGGGTTGCCGCCGAAGAATTCTTCGCCGTCCTGCAGGCCGTCGCCGTCGGTGTCGGGGTCCTCGGGGTCGAGGCACACGCGCGCGCCGGCCACGGTGGCGCACACGCCCTCCTCGGTGATGTCCGAGATGCCGTCGCCGTCGGTGTCGCCGTCGTCGACGCTGACGACGACCAGCGCCTGCAGCACCGCGTCGGCGCCGGTCTGCACGCCGAAGCGCAGGTTGTCGTAGCGCCCGGGGGCCAGCCGGCCGGCCAGGCTGAAGTCGTCGATGTCGAGTGAGTTCAGCTCGTTGCCGTCAACGCCGACCACCTGCCCGGTGAACTCGGTGGAGACCGTCTCGTTGAACACGTTGCCGGCGGGGTTGGCGGTGTTCTCGAGGAACACGTCGAGGTCGGCGCGCGTCAGCTGCAGGATGTTGCGGTCGCTGGCGCAGCTGCCCTGGCAGAGCGTGAAGTAGTCACACACCGGTCGGTCGAAGGCGTCGAGGCGATCGACGTCGACGAAGCGGCCGCTGGCGTCACGTGTCGCGCTGCAGGTGCCCGCCGCCGGGAACTCGCGATCGCCCTCGAGGGCGACGATGGTGGCGCGCCCGCCGCCGCCGGCAAACAGCTTGAACGGCAGGAGCGCGTCGGAGGCGTCGTCGCCGATGAACTGGCTGAACAGCAGGCCGTTGGCGATCTGCGTGACCCGCGGCTTCGCATCGGCGGGGTCGACGTAGAGCACGACGAGGGCGAAGGAGCCGACGTAGACCGAGCAGGCCTGCGTGCTCGTGCCGCACGCAGCGTCGGGCACGAACCACGGCGTCCCCTGGTCGACGACGAGGGACTCGATGCGGTACTGGCCCGACAGCGTCCCCAGCGCCTGCAGGTCGGCGGTGACGTCGGCGACGCACTCCCAGTAGTCGAAGCTGTCGGGCGGCGCCGCCGGGTCGGTGTTGATCGTCAGGCAGTTGGTGGTGGCGTCGACGTCGATGGTGAGCGCGCGGTTGTCGGGCAGGCGCAGCACCACCGACGTGTCCGGCGCGGTGCCCGAGCCGAACCAGAACAGCAGCCCGCTGGCCGCCGCCGCGTTCGCCGGCAGCGTGATCGTGCCGCCCGCCGACGACAGGATCGACGGCGGCGTGGCCCCGCCGCCCGGCGCCACCACCGACGCGCCGACGACGATGTGCTGGAAGGGTCCGCGTGCCTCGAGCACCGGCACGAGGGGGGCGCCGGCGAAGGTCTGGGCGCGGCCATCGGCGGCGACGAGGCCGGCGGCGACGACGACGAGCAGCGAGAGGGAGCGGACGACAGCGCGCATGGGATCCTCGACAGGCACCCGCGCCGGGATCGCGCGAGGGCGGCGACCAGCGACGAGCAAACGACAGCATCTCTGAGTGTGCCACGCCGTTTATCGGTCGAAAGGCGGAACCGTCGCGGGATCCCGCCCATGCCTGTGTCAGGCGTCGCGGGCCTTTTCGGGGGACACGGGGACACCCCGCGCCCCCGGACGCCGCTCAGCGCAGGGCAAAGCGGCTGGCGTCGACGGCGACGTTGCGCTCGACGGACTGGGTGACACTGCGCCGCACGAGCTTGTCGCCGCGCCAGAGCTCGATGGCCGCGGGGTACCAGTTGCCGCCGACGGGCGAGCCCCAGCCGAGGTACCGCACGTCGACCTTGACCGGCGCGCCGTCGGCTCCCTTGGCGAACGTCACGAGGCGCACGGGCAGCAGCGTGTCCTTGTCGAACCAGGCCTGCGGCTTGTCGGTCTCCCACGGCTTGCTGCCGACGAGGACGGCGACGCGGCCGTCGAAGCGCGCGTACGACGTGAGCTCGGTGTTGATGCCCAGCGCCTTGAGCGACGCGAGCACCTGCTCGGCCACCGCCGACGCCGGCGGGATGACCGCGACGGTGTCGAGCAGCACGTCGACGCCGCCCTTGCCCGCCTTGTCGGGCTGGCCGGGGGTCTTCGTGAGCGTGCGGCCGGCGTCGCGGATCTCGACCAGCATGCCGTCGTCGGCATCGGTCTCGCGGCGCAGCTGCCCGGGGGCGGCGATCCACACCCGCTCGACGAACGACTCGCCGCGCACCGCGCCCGGCGCGCCCATGACCTGCACCGTCGCCTGCACCTTCAGCGTCTTCGTGCCCCGCTCCACCGAGCGCTCCATCGCCCGGTTCAACACGTACGCCGTCGACGGCCGGTAGGCCTGCGCCGCCGTCGCCGCCAGCGACAACCCGATCACGAGCACCCACGAAGCCTTCGACCGCGCGACCTTCATGCCGCCCCTTCTGCCCCGCCGCGTGCGCCTTCGCCACCGCCCTCGCGCCGCCTCGCTTGAATTGAACAGTTGCTTGATTCATCATCGCTGCATGGCCCGCCCCGTCGCTGCCGACGCCGACGCGACCCGCGCCCGCATCCTGGCGGCGGCGGTGGGGCTGGTGTCCGAGCGGGGCATCGAGGGCACGACGGTGCGCGACGTGGCGGCGCGGGCGAGGGTGTCGTTGGCGACGGTGCTGCACTACTTCGGCAGCAAGGACGGCCTGTACGCCGCGTGCGTGCAGGCGATGGACGACGAGCTGGCGGCGCTGCGGGTCGAGCTGTTGTCGTCGTCGGCCCCGGGGGTGAGCCGGGCCGAATTGCTGTCGCGGATGGTGCGTCGGGCGTGGGCATTCGCGTGTGCGCACCGGGTGGCGCACCGGATCATCCTGCGGATGGTGCTCGACCACGGCGGCCTGCCGCAGGAGCGCATCGAGTCCCTGCTGCGTCCGGGGCTCGCCGACGCCGAGCAGGTCCTGGCCCCGCTGCTGGGCGTGCCGCCGTTGCGGGCCCGGCTGGCGATGCAGACGCTGGTGCAGCTAGTGGCGCGCTACGCCATCTGCGGCGAGGACGAGCTGCGCGTGATCACCGGCGCCGCCACCGCCGCCGACGCCGAGCGCGTCGTCGGCGACCACCTCGTCGACCTCGCCGCCGGCCTGCTGTTGTCGTCCGAGACGCGCGACCGCCCGGCGTTCCCCTGCGATCACGAGGCGACCGCATGAGCGGCACGAATCGCCCGAGGCCCTTCGTTCGCGTCGTCGTCGCTGGCCTCGGCGCAGGGCTGCTCGCCGTCCCGGGATTCGGCGCGGGCTGCGCCGAGCCCTATGAAGACGACGCCCTCGGCCTCGACGGAGTCGCCGTCGAGCCGGGCAGTCTGGCGGGCGTCTTCGGTCTGCAATCCACCGCCGTCGACCAGGCCGAGGTGCCGGTGTTCGGAAAGATCGACACCGGCGGCATCACCGCGTCGCTGGTGGTGCGCACGTGGCGCGGCAACGACGACGATCCGGCGGTCTACGACGAGCACATCACCGTCTGCGGCGTCGAGAACTTCGAGACGGCGGGGCTGCTCACCATCGTCCCCGAGGTGACGCTCGTGGCGATTCCGCCGGCCAACGCCGTGCTGCGCGTCGACCACGAGAGCGGCAGCTTCACTCGCGAGACCTACCGCGAATATTGGGCGGTGCGCGATCTGCCCGACGACGAGCCGCTGCCCACCGACAAGACCAGCGTCGTCTATTACGACATGGACGACGACAGGAACCCGGGCACCACCATCGAGGCCACTGGGCTCGCCGTCGGCCAGATCTACGTCGCCCAGCGCAAGACCGTCGATCAGGCCGGCGTCGTGCGCAGCGAAGACCAGTCCCTCGGCCTCAGCCGCGTGAAGAAAGAAGGCGTCGTCCTCGACGCCACCAGCGACCTGCTGAAGACCGAATCCGAGCGGACTCCCCACCCCGACCCGCGGCAATCGTGGTCCGTCGACGCCCGGCTGGCCGACGACGCCACCTGCGCCGACGTGCTCGACGCCCAGGACGACGACCGTCTGCCGCGCCGCTCGCCGCTGCCGCGGAATGACGGATGACCCCTGCTCGCGTCCGCGTCGTCGCTCTGGCCGTCGCGCTGGCCTTCGTCGTGGTGGCAGCCGGCGGGGCGTGCACGCGCAGCGTTGGCGATGCCCGCGATCTTGCCGTGTCCTCCGACGTCGCTGCCCGCGCCGTCTTCGCGGCGGCCCTCGCCGCCCTCGCGCGCGGCGACGAAGCGGCGGTCCTCGCGCGCTTCTGCGACACCAGCGATGACGGCCTGGCCCGCGCCCGTGAGCTGCTGCGCCCGGCCCTGCGCCGCGGGGACCTGCTCGTCGAGCGCGTCGAGCCGGCGTGGGTCGGCGCCGAGCCCTACTTCCTTGTCGAGGTCCGGGCCGGCGACGACAGCTGGCGTCACGGCTTCGGCGTGCGTGCCCGTGATGGCTGCCTCGACCGCGCCGTCGGCGCCGCCCCGCCCGCGGACGCCGACTCTGCAGTCATCGATCTCTGAAGGGTCCCTGAAAGGCTCGACGAGCATCGTCGGGTTCAGCGCTTGCGCCGGACCGGACCCTCATCCGCTGGCATTCCCTGACCCCTTCTCCAGCCCTGGGAGTTCTGGGGGAACGGCTGTTGACGTTCGTGTTCAGCAGCGCCGCTTCCTGTCGCCATGCTGCGCGAGGGAGAGCCCTCTCCCGGCGCAGGGAGAGAGCAGCGGCGAAGCCGCGGGTGAGAGCGAGAGGCCCCACAGAGGCCCCTGACAGGTGCTTGCAAGGCCTCTGAGCGGCAGGAAATCGGCGTCTTCGGCGCCGTCGACGGGCTCGCCGAACCGCCGTTGGCCCATCAGGACGTCGGGGCCGGCGAGCACCAGGCCGTCAGGCCGTCGGCGTCGGCTCCAACGGCTTCTCGACCGCCTTTTCGACCGGCCTCTCGGCGGGCTTCTCGACCGCCTTTTCGGCCGGCGTCGCCGGCTTCGTCGCCTTCTTCGCGGCGGGCTTCGTCGCCTTCTTCGCGGCGGGCTTCGTCGCCTTCTTCGCGGCGGGCTTCGTCGCCGTCTTCGTGGCGGGCTTCGTCGCCGTCTTCGCGGCGGGCTTCGTCGCCGTCTTCGCGGCGGGCTTCGTCGGCGTGGCCGACACGGCAGCAGCGCTCGCCTTGGCCGACGGCGCCTTGCCGGGCACCGATGTGTACTTCGTGCCGCGCGCCTGGCCGGTGCGCCGCACGCTGCCCTGCTCGACGAGGGTTCGCAGCAGCGGCGCGATGGTCGCGGTCTTCACGCCGAGCCCCTGCGCGATCTTCTCGATGTTGCGATTGCCGTTGGTCAGGAGCATCGCGTACAGCTCGCCCGCCGAGATCGACGAGCGATGCGCCCGCCCGGCCTCGGCCTTCGCCGGCTTCGCCTTCGTCTTCGTCGATCTCGCCGCCGTCGAGGTCGCCTTCGCCGCCGGCGCGCCCGTTAGCGCACCAGCGACGGCGTCGGCGACGGCGCGCTGCAGGACGGAGGTGATGTCCGAGGCGAAAGCCTCGATTCGCTTCTGCAATTCAGCCTGAAGAGTGTTGTTCATGGGATTCGTATAGCAGTTCCCGGCAGGATTTCACCAGCGCGGTCCTGATTTTGCCGATTCGAGGTCTCCAATCGGGATTCCTGCACCTTTTCGGTGAGCGTGGACCTGACGCGCCCGACGCGCCCGACCGGAGCGTCCTTGCCCCGCGGGCTCCTCGCGGTGATCCTCGGGCCATGACGGCGTCCACGAAGGCCCCTGTCGCGGGTCCCGCGCCCCGCTTGCCCGCTCACGCGCGACGGACCCTGACCCGCGCCGACCCGACGCTCGGACGACACATCGCTCGCGTTGGCAAGTATTCCCTGGTTGTCCGACCGCCCGTCTCTTTGTTCGCGGCGCTGGCCGAGGCCATTGTCTATCAGCAATTGACCGCCAAAGCGGCGGCCACGATCCACGCCCGCGTCGCCGCCCTTGGCATCACTGGATTCCCGACCCCCGCCGAGGTGATCGCCCTGCAAGAGAGCCGGCTGCGCGGTGCCGGCTTGTCGACAAGCAAGGCTCGCGCCCTGCTCGAGCTCGCCGACCAGCATGAACGCGGAGCGCTGCCGACCGTCGACGAATGCCGGCGCCTCGCCGACGACGAGGTCATCGACCGGCTGACGGTGGTGCGGGGCATCGGCCCGTGGACGGTTCAGATGTTCTTGATGTTCCGACTTGGCCGCCCCGACGTGCTGCCGGCCACGGACTATGGTGTACAGAAGGGATTTCAGCGGGTCTTTCGCACGAAGGCGCTGCCGACGCCGCAGCAGGTGCTGGCCCGGGGCGAGCGCTGGCGACCGTTTCGCACCGTCGCCGTCTGGTCTCTGTGGCGCGCCCTGGAGCTGCCGCCCCCCGCCCGCCGTCGACCAGCCGCGCCGGCCGGTTGAGGACGCGGTACGACCGGCGTCGACGGCGATGGCCGTACCGCGCACGGGACGGTGTCGTCCGACCACGGCTGGACAGCGGCTGGTTCGTTCACTAACCACCGCCCCATGAATCCGACCGGGATGCTCGCCTTCTACGCCGCCGTCGCCGCCGGCCTCGTCCTGCTGCTCGTCGTGATCGCCGGCCAACTGTCGCCGCGCCGCCCGTCGCCGGTGAAGCAGAAGTCCTACGAGTGCGGCGTCTCCGAGCCGCAGCCCACCGAGGCGCGCTGGCCCATCCGCTTCGCGCTGGTGGCCATGCTGTTCCTTGTCTTCGACGTCGAGGGCCTGTTCTTCTATCCGTGGGCTGTTCAGATCCGCGAGCTCAAGTTCCAAGGCCTGCTGTGCATGGGCAGCTTCTTCGCCGTCCTCGGCGTCGGCTACATCTACGCCCGCGGCCGCGGCGCGCTGAAGTGGCAATAGCCGTCGCGCCGACGCGCGGTCGTCCTCGACGACCGCGCCCCTGACGACGCGCAGGACCACACCGGCCGGACGACCGACACGAAGAGCTGCCCGCGCGGGCAGCTCTTCGTGTCGGGGCTCGTCGACCGTGCGCGGTGGACGGCCCGTCGTCGTCGAGGGTCAACCCTTCAGGGCCTCGGCGCCGCCGATGATCTCCATCAGCTCCTTCGTGATCGCCGCCTGACGCGCGCGGTTGTAGTAGAGCGTCAGCGACCCCACCATCTCCTTGGCGTTCTTTGAGGCGTTCTCCATCGCCTGCATCCGCGCCGCGTGCTCGGCGGCGGCGCTCTCGAGCAGTGCCCGGTAGATGCGCGTCGCCAGCTGGCGCGGCAACAGCGCGTCGAGCAGCACGGCGCGGTCAGGCTCGTACTTGAAGTCGACGGTGTCCTGCTCGTCGGACTTCGCCGCCACGATGGGCAGGATCTGGTCGACGACGACGCGCTGCGTGCCGGCGTTGACGAACTCGTTGTAGACGATGGTGACGGCGTCGATCTCGCCGGCGATGAACAGCTCGGACAGCTCGAACGCGATGGCCTGGGCCTTGTGGTAACTCAGGCCGTCCCACACGCCCTCGTAGGTCTTGCGCGACGGCACCGCCTCGCGCTTCATCGCCTCCGCGGCCTTGCGGCCCACCGTCGACACGCGCACCTGCTTGTGCACGTCTTTGGCGTCAAAGCGGGTGCGCAGCGAGCGACGGATCACGTTGGAGTTGAACGCGCCGCACAGCCCGCGGTCCGACGTGATCGCGAGGATCTCGAGGGTGCCGCCCTGCTCGCTCTCGGGCCGGTGCGCGAGCAGCGGGTGCGGCGCCTCGCCGAGCAGCTCGGCCCGCCGCGCCAACGCCGCCGCCGTATCGGCGATCTTGTCGGCGAACGGCCGGGCGGCCATCACGCGTTCCGTCGCCCGCCGCAGCTTCGCCGCCGAGACCATCTTCATGGCCTTCGTGATCTTCTGCGTGTTCTTGACGCTCTTGATGCGCTTGCGGATGTCGCGAAGGGAAGCCATCGCCGTGCTCCGTCGAAAAGTGCCGCCCGGCAAGGACGACCGACCACCATAGACACCGGTGGCGCTAGCCGATCCCCCCCGGGGCGTAAACCCGCCGTCGTCGCTGCCGTCGACGTCGCCCGACCCGGCCGTGCGGCAAGCGGTCGCAGACCCGGCAGCGCCCGGCCGCCGCCGCCCGTCATCGTCGCCGCCCGCTCGCCTGGCAGGGTGCTGAAGAACGCTTTGCGTTCTTCAGCACCCTGCTCGGTGTTTCTCGCCCTCGTGGAGGACGAGAGCGAATCTCTCGCCGGCTGCTGAAGAAGCCAGCCGAGGGCATTTTTCAGCAGCCTGCCAGAGGCTCAAGCCAGCGTGAGCCGCTGCAGCCGCGCCACCAGCCCGGCCAGCACGCCGCGCAGGCGGGTGGCCCGGGGCTCGAGCAGCCCGAACGTGCGCTCGTCCATGTACAGGTCGCGGTTCAGCTCGAGCTGCAGCGCATGCAGCCCCTGCGCCGGCTGGCCGTGCCGCGCCGTCGTGTACTGACCCTTGTACGGGTCGTTGGGGCGCACCGAGAAGTCGGCAGCAACGAAGTGGTCGACGACGGCTCGCAGGAGCGCCGGCGAGCACGAGCGATCGTCGAGGGTGCCGGGCACGACGTCGACGCGCCGCGACGCCGCCTCGAAGCGCGACGGCATCGAGTGCAGGTCGATGAGGATTGCGAAGCCGTGGCGCGCGCGCCGCTCGGCCAGCAAGGCGGCGATGGCGTTGTGGTAGGGCACGTGGATGCGCCGCACGCGCGAGCGCAGCTCGTCGACAGACAGCGGTCGGCGCAGCACGGCGGCGCCGTCGGTGGTCGTGCGCCAGCACAGGCCCCGCGCCGAGGGCCGGGCCGGACAGTCGAAGCCGGGGCAGACGTCGAGGTCGACGTCGTCGGGAGCGCGGTTCAGGTCGAGCACGTAGCGGCTGACGTTTCCGACCACGACGGGGACGCCGAGGGCGGGGATGTCGGCGGCGAGCTTGTCGACGTGCAGGTCGGCGTCCTTCAGCAGCGCGCGGCCCGACAAGGCCAGCGCCACGGCGTCGTCCTCGGGGACGTCGAGGCCGGCGTGGGGCACGCTGACGACCACCGGCCCGCCGTCGAGCGCGTCGAGCGGGCCCAGCCCGGCGTCGCCGTGGCCGCCGGCACCCTGGTCCGCAGCCACGGGGCCGGCGTGGACGGGCTCAAGCAGGGAGAATGTCGACGACACGCCGACCAACGTAGCAGGTTTTGGTCAGGCGGCCGGTGACGCCGGCGTGGCCGACGCGGGGCTGTCTTCGGCGGCGAGGCCGTAGATCGCCAGCGCGTCCTTGCGTCCGCGGATGGGGACGACGCCCATCGTCACGACAGGGAAGCGCGCGGCGACGAGATCGGCCGACGATGATGACGGCAGCGTGCGTCGGCCGTGGTCCTTCGTGAGTTGCTCGAGGCGCGAGCAGGTGTTCACGGTGTCGCCGATCACCGTGTACTCCATGCGCCGCGGCGAGCCGATGTTGCCGGCGACAAGGTCGCCGGTGTGCAGGCCGATGCCGATGCGGATCGCCGGCTGCCCGCGGGTCGCCCGGCGCGCGTTGAGCTCGTCCAGCCGGCGGCCCATGGCGAGCGCGCAGGCCACGGCGTTCTCGGCGTCGCTCTGGGCGCCCTGAACACCGCCATCACCGCGTCGCCGATGAACTTGTCGAGCACGCCGTGGTGCTCGAGCACGCAGTCGACCATGGCGCCCAGATACTCGTTCAGGAAGGCGACGACGTCCACGGGTGAGCGCTGCTCGCTCATCTTCGTGAAGTCGCGGATGTCGGAGAACAGCATGGTCGCGGTGCGCAGCTCGTCGCCCAGCGTCACGCGGCCGGCGAGGAGCTCGTCGGCGACCTGCTGGGTCACGTAGCGCCCGAAGGTCTCCTTCAGATGCTCGCGCTGCACGAGCCCGTGGACCATCGCGTTGAAGCCCGAGGCCAGCTCGCCCAGCGTGTCGAGCCCGCGCACCTCGGCGCGCGTGGTCAGGTCGCCGCTCTTGACCACCTGCGTGCGCTCGACCAGATGGCCAACGCCAAAGCTGACGGTGCGCAGCGCGCTCACCACCTGGAAGAAGAACAGCGACAGCCCGACGACGATCATCAGCCCGGTCTCCAGCAGCGACGGCCGGTCGGCGTCGACGACCAGCAGGTACAGCAGCGCCGGCCAGGCGACGCCCAGCGTGGTGGCGAGCAGGATCATGTGGTGGGCGACGAGGACGAGCCACCGTGGTCCGAGGTGGGCCAGCGTCCCGTCCACCAGCAGCACCGGCGCGATGCGCGTGCGCACCAGATTGGTCAGCGCGTAGAACTGGGTCGTCGCCGTGATCAGGCCGAAGGCGACGCTGCCGACGTACAGCTGCGCCCTCGCGGCCAGGAGATTGGGCAGCCACCGCGCTTGCACCAGCGGCGTTGCGAGCAGGCACAGCGCGAACTGGCCGAGCACGATGGCGAAGACGTGCACCGGCAGGCGCAGCACCGCGACGATGTCGTCCGTCGGCAGCGACCCCGCCGGCGTGCCGGCCCGCAGCACCCGGCGCAGGCGCGCGAGCCGCAGCATGATCCGCGCGAACAGCGGCGTCGCCAGCGTCGTGAACACCAGGAACCCGCCCAGCGTGTACGGCACGCGGTCGGCTCGGCGCTCGCCATGGGTCAGCGCGCCGTGCGCCGAAAAGACGCCCGCGACGCCGAGCTCGACACCCACGCTCGTCCCGAGCACCGCCCACGGCGATGGCAGCGACGCCCAGGCCGACGACGGTGACGGTGACGATGACGACGGCGAGGACGACGGAGCAGGGGAGGACACGCGCCGACGAGAGTCCGCGTTCGCCCTGCCGGGCGAACGAAGGAAGGCCACTGCCGCGCGCGGGGCGGCGCTGGACCCTTCAGCGACGGGTGGCGGGGTTCTCGCCCACGGTCTCGCCGTTCTCCCAGACGTAGAAGCCGCGGCCGCTCTTTTGGCCGACGTCGCCAAGGGTGACCAGCCGCTTCAGGAGGCGCGGCGCGCGGAAGCCATCGGTGCCGAGCTCAGCGAACAGCCCTTCGGTGATGTTCATCCGCACGTCGAGCCCCACGAGGTCCGACAGCGCCAGCGGCCCCATCGGGTGCCCGTAGCCGAGCTTCATCGCCTGGTCGATGTCGCTCGCCGACGCCACGCCCTCTTCGAGCATGCGCATCGCCTCGTTGCCCAGGCAGATGCCAAGGCGCGACGTGGCGAACCCCGGCGCGTCGTTCACGACGATGGCGGTCTTGCCCAGACGCGTCGCGAGGTCCTGCGCCCGCTGCAGCGTCGCCGGCGACGTCAGCGTCCCCTTTACGATCTCGAGCAGCTTCATCAGGTGCACGGGGTTGAAGAAGTGCAGGCCGACGACGTCCTCGGGCCGCTTCGTGCTCCTCGCGATCGCGGTGATCGACAACGACGACGTGTTGCTCGCGAGCAGGGCCCCCGCCGGCATCACGGCGTCGGCGTCGGTGAAGAGCTTGCGCTTCCACTCCATGCGCTCGGGGATCGCCTCGATGAGCAGGTCGGCCGTCGCCAGCGCCTCGGCCATCGCCGTGGAGCCGCGCAGCCTCGCCCCGGCGGCGTCGCGGGCGGCGGGCTCGAGCTTCTTCTTGTCGACGCCCTTGTCGAGGTTCTCCTTCACGCGGGCGAGGCCGCGCTGCACGACGGCGTCGTCGACGTCGACGAGGGTGGTGGCGATGCCGGCCATGGCCAGCACCTGCGCGATGCCGTGGCCCATGGTGCCGGCGCCGACGACGACGGCGGTGTCGATGCTCTTCATGATCGCGCTGCTCCTGACGCCGCGCACAAACGGCGCCGCGCCCATGTGTTCGACGGGAGCGACTTCGACAAGGCAGGTCGTCGACCGCCGGCCAGCGCCCGGGGCCCGCATCGACGACCACGACGGGCCGCGGTAGCCACGGGCATGACCGCCCCCCCCACCGACCCCGCGCCCGCCGTCGTACCCGCCGCCTTGCGCCCGCGGGAGCGGCTGCGCTCAGTGACCACCGCCGGCGAGGGCGACGACGTCGAGCAACGACGACGACGGCTGCGGTGGCTGGCGCAGCTGCGCTGGTGGGCGATCACCGGCGCGATGGTCGGGCTGCTGTTGTGCGTGACCCTCGGCTGGACCTTCGTGTCGATCCCCGCCGTCGTCGCTGGCCTGGCCGTGCTCGTGCTCGTGAACGGCGTACTGGTTTGGCGCACGCGCGGCGGCCTGCATGTCGGCCGCAACGACCTGCTGCTGCACGCCACCGCCGACCTGTTGACGCTGACGTGGCTGCTCGCGTGGGCGGGCGGACCGCAGAACCCGCTGTCGGTGGCCTACGCGTTCCACGTCGTCGTCGGCGCGCTGCTGAACGGCCGGCGCGGCGCCCTGTTCGCCGCTGCGGCGAGCCTCGTGGGCGTCGCCGTGCTGTGGTGGCTGGAGGCGCTCGGCCGGTTGCCGATGCCGCCGCTGCTCGAGCCGCCGGTGTCGTTGTGGGCGCTGTCGCTGGCGATGCTGCTGTTCGGTCTGGCGTACCTGTCCCTCGAGATCGCGACGCGGCAGGCGCGCGAGCGTCAGCGCACCGCCGAGAAGCAGGAGGAGGCCGCGCGCGCGCTGCAGCTCTTGCTCGAGATGTTGACGGCGCTGAAGGTCGGCGTCGACGTGCAGGACCGCGACGGCTTCACGATCCTGCAGAACGACGGCAACCTCGCCAACGAGCCCGCCGCACGCGACGCCATCGGTCGCGCGCAGGCGCGCCTCGACGAGCAGCCTGTCGTCACCGGGCAGAGCGCGCGCACCATCGAGCGCTTCTCGGTGCCGGCGCGCATCGACGACGCCGGGGCCCAAAGCGCCCGCGAGCGAGTCGTCGAGCTGATCGCGCTACGGCCGACGCACCCGCGGGTCGCCCACGCGTTCCTGACCGTCGACCGCACCGAGACGCTGCTCGTCGAGCAGCGCCACCTGCTGCTCGAGCGACTGGCCACCATTGGCCGCGCGATGCAGGGGGTCGCCCACGAGCTGAACACACCGCTGACGACGATGCAGACGCTGGCCAAGGACCTGCGCTCGGTGTTCGCCGACGCGCAGCTGCCCGACGCCGAGCGGCGGGACGTGCTCGAGAGCCTCGACCTGATCGTCGAAGAGACGCGCCGCTGCCGCGCGCTCACCCAGTCGCTGCTGGCCACCGCCAACGACGGCTCGCGGTCGCGCGGGCGGCAGCCGGCCCTCGAGGTGGCGCGGCGGGCGCTGCGCGTCGTCGGTAGCGACCGCACTGCCGTGCAACTCGACGAGGACAGCCTCGCCCGCGCCGGCGACGTCGACGCCGATCGTGTGCTGCAGATCGTGCTGAACTTGGTGCAGAACGCGCTCGCCGCCACCGCCGCGTGCCGGGAAGACGGCCAGGGCCCCCGCGTCGTCGTCGACGCCGTCGTCAAGGCCGGCGAGCCGTTGCGCCTGCGCGTGACCGACCGCGGCCCCGGCCTGTCCGACCTCGTGCGCGGGCGGCTGTTCGAGCCGTTCGTGACGACGAAGGCCGAGGGCACCGGACTTGGCCTCTACACGAGCCAGCAGCTCGCCCGCGAGCTCGGCGGTGCGCTGGTGGTCGAATACGTCGCCGGCGGCGGCACCCGCATGGTGCTGTCGCTGTCGCCCGGCTGAAGACCGCCCGCCCCGCTGGGCCACGAGGTCTGGGACGCGATCTGCCGGTCGCAGTGCTACCTTGAGACGGCAGGGCGCAAAAGTACGGTTCCGCACCCGGATGCCGTATAACTCTCGCCCGTCTCGCGTTCACCCGCTGGCACGACCCGTGAGTCGGCAACAAGACCCCTCGACAGGAGCCCCCCATGCGAATGCCGCTGCCGACCCTCGCCCGCTTGCTCCCCTGACCGCCGCCGCCTTCTTGATGGCCGCCGACGGCGACGCCTGCATCATCGTGCGGCCCGACGATAACGGCGATCGCGACGACGACGACGGCGACGACGGCGACGATGAGTGTACCGACCTGTCGCGGCTGTGTCCGAGCCTCGCCTGCGACAACGGCTTCCTCGCCGACGCCGACGGCTGCGCGATCTGCGAGTGCCAGCCGACGGCGTGCTCGTCCGACGGCGCGGTGTCACCGCCGCCGCCCGAGTGCGCCAACGCCGTCTTCGACGACGTGACCTGCCAGTGGTCGTGCCTCGGCAGCGAGTGCCGTGCTGACGCCGACTGCCCGTCGTCGACGGTCTGCGTCGACGGCGTCTGCCGTGGGCTGGGCGCCGGTTGCTCCAGCGACGCCGAGTGCGGCCCCGGCTTCTTCTGCGACTTCGACAGCGCCGCCGCACCTTCGCCGCCCGACGGCGACGCGGCGCGGCCGGCGCCGCTCGGCCAGTGCGTGCAGCTGCCGACGTGCTTCTCCGACGCCGACTGCCGCCCCGGCGAGCGCTGCCTGCCGGCGGACCAGGCCGGCGGCCTGGTGGCCATCGCCTCGGTGTGCGTCGCCGACCCGAACCAGCAGTGCAGCGTCGACGACGACTGCGCCCTCGGCGAGCGCTGCATCTTTGACTGCACCGGCAGCTGCCCCAACTGCGACGACTGCACCGTGATCGTCAGCTCCTGCGCGGCCGTACCGGTGCCGTGCGACTCCGACGCCCAATGCCGCCTCGGCGAGACGTGCCTGTTCGACGGCGCGAGCCAGCGCCCGTGTCGGGACGCCGGTTGCTCCAGCGGCACCGACCCGCTGCCCGCGCAGGGCGTGTGCGGCGTCGCCCACGTCGTGCCGTCGTGCACCGTCGACGAAGAGTGCGGTCCCGGCGAGGTTTGCCGCGGCGCCGACCCCTGCATCTGCTCGGCTATCTGCATCGACGACGGGATGGGCGGCTGCCTGCCCTGCGACTGCCAGCCGCTGCCCGGCACGTGCGCGCTCGTGGGCCCCGGCGACGACGAGTGCTTCGACGACACGCGCTGCGCCGCCGGCGAGAAGTGCGTGATCTACGCCGTCGGCTGCGAGAGCGCCTGCGTGACCAACCCCGACGGCACCACCGAGTGCCACCCCTGCGACCCGGTCGCGGTGGGGCGCTGCGAGGCCGCCCCCGCATTCTGCGGCTCCGATGGCGACTGCGGCGCCGGCGAGTTCTGCGACCTCGAGGTCGTGTGCCCGGCCATCGCCGTCGAGTGCCCCGAGGGTCAGGTCGTCATCGACCTCGATGGCGACGGCTGCGCGCTCGAGTGCGTCGACCGCGCCCGCTGCGAGCTCCTCGGCGGCTGCGGCGCCCCGCCCGGCCTCTGCACGCGGCTGCCCAGCGACCCGTGCGCCGGCGTCATCTGCCGCGGCACCGACGTCTGCATCGTCGACGCCGCCGGCAACGCCGCTTGCGTCGAAAACCCGTGCCTCTCCGTCCGCTGCGACGCCGAGACGTTCTGCGAGGTCCAGCCCGATGGCTCCGCCCTGTGCGTGTCGAACCCGCCGATGCGCAGCTGCAGGAGCGACGCCGACTGCGCCGAGGCCGAGGTCTGCACCGTCAGCCGCGGCGACTGCCAGAGCAACCCGAGCTGCGGACCCGAAGGACCGTGCACCGACGAATGCTGGGGCGCCTGCGTGGCGCGCTGACCAAGTCTCCCCGGCCGCTCGCGCGCCGCCGGCGACGACGCCTCTGGGCGTCGTCGCCGGCGGCGGCGTCCTTGGGATCACAAATGCGCGGCTACCTCAAGGACGCGGTAGCATGACCACCGGGCAGGGACGTTGCGATGACCGACAAGAACGAAAAGCCATCCGCTAGCGGCGCTCGCGAGTCGCCGTCGCCCGCGTCGCCGTCGCCCGCGTCGCCGTCGCCCGCGTCGCCATCGACCGCGTCGCCATCGATCGCGTCGCCATCGATCGCGTCGCCGTCGATCGCTCCGCGTCCGATCTGGTCGCAGTACGCCCGCGACGACCTCCCCGCTGCCGCGCCGCCGCCGCCGCGGCCAGCGACCCCGGCCTCGTCGCCGTCGATCGCTCCGCGTCCGATCTGGTCGCAGTACGCCCGCGACGACCTCCCCGCTGCCGCGCCGCCTCGGCCAACGACCCCGACGTCGTCGTCGGCTCCGGCTCCGGCTGCGCCCCCGCCAGTCACGATGTCCCTTGTAGACCTGCTGGTCACTGCGGCACCGTCGCCGCCGACCATGTCCGTCGCGGACTCGCTGTTGCCCGCGTCTTCTGCGTCGTCTTCTGCGTCGTCTTCTGCGTCGTCTTCTGCGTCGTCTTCTGCGTCGTCTTCTGCGTCGTCTTCTGCGTCGCCGCTCGCCGCCGCTCCGTTCCCGACTCTCACTGGGCCGTTGCCCGCCCCGTCGGCGCACGCACCGTCGTCGTCCGCTCCGTCGTCGTCCGGTCCGGGGCCAACACCGGCGTTGATGGCGCTCGAAGATCTGTTGCTGCCGTCGGGACCCGTCGCCTCCTCGTTGCCCGCCGCCGCGCCGCCCGGGGTGGCGCCGGTCGCCTCGTCGTCGCCCGCCGCCGCGCCAGTGGCGCTGGTGCTGGACGCGTTGCTCACGCCGTTGTCGCCGTCGCCGTCTACGTCCCTCGCGCCCCCGGCGCCGCTGCTGGGTCTCGGCAGCGGCGCCTCGCTGTTTGGTGCCTCGTTCACCGCGGCGGCGCCTGCGCCGTTGCCGGCGGCAGCGTCCCCGTCGCCGCCGCGGCCGGCCACCGGGCTCATCCCGGTGCCCGCCGCTCCGCCGCCGGGGGCGGCCTCGTCGCCGCGTTCGTCGGTGGGGCTCTTGCCCGTCCCGCCGCCGGCGGTTCTGTCGCATCCGCCGACGGGCGCCTTCGCGGTGGTCCCGGCGGCGCCGGCGAGCGCCGCCCAGACGAGCACCGCCCCGGCGCCGAGGTCGTCGTCGGCGGCGGCGCCGGAGTCCGGCGCGCTGCCGTCGCCGGCCCCGACGGGGTCGCCTGCGCCGGCTCCATCCGAGGGCGTCGGGGTCGAGCCGGCGGCCAGGATCGCCCCGAAGGGCGACACCAGCCCCGGGCAGCTCGGCGCGATCCTGAAGGAGACGCGCAAGGCGTTGAAGAACCGCCTGCTCTACAGCCACATCGAGGACCACGGCGAGGACCAGCTGCTCGCGATCTACGGGCGGCTCGTGCGCTTCCTGCAGGCCGCCGGCGAGATTTCGCTGCGGGTCGAGGTGTCGTCGTTCGTCTGGAACGACGTCGAGGTCTTCATCGACGACGGTCACGACATCAACTTTGGCTACTCGCTGTACCGCGCCGGTGTGCGGCTCGTGTCGCTGCGGCCGGCGCTGGTGTGGGAGGAATTCCTCGCGTTCTGGACCCTGATCGCAAGCGACCTCGGCGAGCCGCACGAAGAGGATCTGCTGACGCGCCTGTGGCGTCAGGGGTTCGACAACATCCACTGGGTCGCGCAGCTGAAGCTCGACGACGACGAGTTCGACATCGAGGTCCAGGACTTCCTCGATGGCACGCTCACCGAGGCGGTGCAGCGCTTCTCGCCCGACCAGCTGCGCGAGGCGTGGGGCGCCGAGCTGACGGCGCTGGCGTCGAGCTTCGCGCAGCAGGCCGCGGCGCAGGGCGTGCTCGCCGACGACCAGCGGGCGGTGTCGGCGGAGCAGACGCGGGCGGAGCGCACGCTTGTGCTGGCCGGCGTCGCCAAGACGCTGCTCGAGATCACGCAGCTGAAGGCCTTTGCTGAGGCCGAGGAGTACTTCGCCGAGGCCTTCGAGCAGCTCGCCATCGCGATGCTCGCTGAGCGGGACGCGGCGACGCTGGGCGCGCTGGCCGAGCAGGCCCACGCGCTCTTGCAGCAGCCGGCGGGGCCGGTGCAGGACGCGGCGGTGAAGATGGGCATCAACGGCTTCGTGCGCGCGCTGACGTCGCCGAAGAATATCCCACAGCTGCGGGCCCTGCTCGACGACCCGCAGACGGCGTTGCCGCCGCGCGAGTTCGCCGCGCTGGTCCGCCTGTTGTCGGCCGAGGGCGCGCCGCTGCTGCTGACCTTCCTCGACGGCAAGCTGACCCACGAGCCGCGCAGCATCGTGCTGCGGGTGCTGGCCAACGCCAGCGCCGAGCAGGCCGTGCACATCGCCCGCCGCATGCGCAACGCCGACGAGCGGCTCGCCCTCGAGCTGCTCGGGGTCGTCAGCTCGCTGCAGGTCCCGCGCCGCGTGATGCTGTGCGAGCCCGCGCTGATGAACACGTCGCGCCTCGTGCGGCGGACGGCTCTGGAGACCATGGTCCGCTGCATGGACGACCCCGCGGCGCCACAGATGCTGGGGCGGCACCTCGGCCGTTTGGCGGACATCGATGAGCGGATCGAGCTCATCGGTGCCATCGCGCGCTTCGACTCCGACGAGTCGGCGCGGACGTTCGCCCAGCGCCTGCAGCAGCCCGAGCTCGAGGCGCGCGAGCTGACGGCGCTGTGGCGTGGTCTGCTCACCGCCGAATCGCCGACGGCCCACGCGGTGGTCACGCGAGCGGCGGCTGAGCCCACGCGCGGCCTGCTCGGCTCGGCCAAGGACGAGACCCGCAAGGCCGCGCTGGTCGAGGTGCTGGGCGAGCACGCCGACGTCCGCAGCGCCCGCGTGCTCGCGTCGATCACGCAGGACGAGAACCTGAGCTCGCGCGCGCTGGTCAAGCGCGCGCAGGATCTGCTTGGGGCCCTCAAGGCGCGCCTTGGGCGCACTGGCGGAGCGTGAACCGATGAAGACCCAGACGCCGGAAAGGCAGCTCGCGGTCCGCAGCCTGTCGCAGCAGGCGCTGCAGGCCTTCATGGTGCTGCACCGCACCGCGCGCACCCACGCGCTGAACAACGACGCGATTGTCGCGCCGCTGCAGGGGCTCATCCAGGCGGTCAACCGCCTGTTCGACGCCACGGGCTCCTGCGAGTTCATCCTGTCGGGCACGGTCTGCGTCACCAACGGTGTCATCGCCGTGCCCGAGCTCGGACAGCTCGAGATGGTGCGCGAGGTCGCCTGCGAGCTGCGCGCCCGCCAGGTCGGCGGCTTCCGCGTCTTCGGCCGCCTCGGCCTCGAGCAGGCGCGCACGCTGACGACGGCCCTGCTGGCGGGAACCATCGGCGTGCCGCGCGGCGGCGAATTCGAGGTCATCGCCGCCGCGCCCATCGAGGCGATGCTGCGCGATCTGCACCAGACCGAGGTCGAGTCGATCACCCGCCGCGACGCCGGCGACCGTGCCGTCGAACTGTACGGTGCGATGCTGACCGTCGTGCACCGCACCATCGACGGCGCCCGCTCGGGTCAGATCACGAAGGTGCTGTCGACGTCGCGGGTCATGCGCGAGCTCATCGAGTGCGGGCAGACGGCGCCGCAGGCGATGCTCGGCGCCGCGCTGCTGCGCGACGAGCGCATCCCCTACCTGCGCCGGCACCTCGCCGGCACCACGATCCTCGCGGTGCTCGTCGGCCTCGAGCTGCGGCTGTCGCGCGGTGACCTGCTGCATCTGGCCAACGTCGCGCTGATGCACGAGGTGGGCGTCGCGGCCTACGGCGAGCACCTCGAGCGCGCGGGGCGCGACCTGTCGCCCGAGGACCGCCAGCTCATCAAGGATCTTCCGCTCTTGTCGGCCCGGATGTTCCTGCGCCGCCGCGGCCTCCACCACGAGTCGTTGCGCAACCTGCTCGCCGCCGTCGAGAGCAAGCGCCCCTACGACCAGCCGGTGGCGCCGACGTCGGTCTCGTCCACGCCGCGGACGATGATCGCCGCGCGCATCGTGCAGGCATGCTCGACGTTCGACGCGCTGACCAGCAACCGGCCGTTCCGCGCGGCGCTGACCATCCCGGCGGCGCTGCAGAAGCTCGAGGCCGGCGAGCCGCGCGTCGATCCCCGCGTCATGAACGCTCTCGTCCTCGTCCTTGGCGACCCCCGCCGGCTCGTCGTGCGCGCACGCGCCGCCGCGGCCGCCAGCGCGCCGCGGCCGCGCGTTCAGGGCACCGCGTCGACCTGACCGCGTCGACCTGACCGCGTCGGCCTGACCGCCTCGACCCGATCGCCTCGACCCGTTCGCCTCGACCCGATCGCCTCGACCCGAACGCCTCGACCCGATCGCCTCGACCCGATCGGTCCGATCGGTGACGCGCCGCCGGCGTCTTCTCCGTAGCCTGCTAGCGCTCGACCTTGAACTCGACGCGGCGGTTCTGCTGGCGGCCGGCCTTGGTGCGGTTGCTGGCGATGGGTCGCGTCTCGCCGAAGCCGATGGACTCGAGCAGCTCAGGCTTCACGCGCTCCTTGTCGATCAGCCACTGGCGCACGCTGTTGGCGCGCGCCTGCGACAGCTTCAGGTTGCTATCGTCGTCGCCGACGTCGTCGGTGTGTCCCTCGACGGTCACCTTGGTGAGCTCGGACGAGCGGACCGCCTCGCCGACCTCGGACAGCAGCTTGGCGCTGACGGCCAGAATCGTGGCCTTGCCGGTGTCGAACTGCACCTGCTGCTTGATCTCGATCTTGTCCTTCTTGATGACGATCAGCGTGAACTTCTTGGGGCAGCCGTTCTGCTTTGGGTCCTGCTCGTGGCGGATGCCCGGCTCCGCCGGACACGCGTCCTCGTCGTCGAAGAAGCCGTCGCCGTCGGTGTCGGGCCGCGGACAGCCGTGGCGGTTGGGGTTCGTGGCCTTCTGATCGATGCCTTTCTCGTCGGGGCACTTGTCCTCGATGTCGGCGAACTTGTCGTCGTCCCGGTCGGGGCAGCCGCGGGTCTCGATGGGGCCCTTGTCCATCGGGCAGGCGTCGACAGTGTCGAGGATGCCGTCCTTGTCGTTGTCGACGTCGGCGCAGCCGTCTTTGTCCTCGAACTTGTCGAGGTCCTCCTTGATCACGTCGGGCGCGCCCTTCGTGCACAGGTCGCACGGCGCCGGCCGCTCGGTCTTCGTCCCGTCGGCGGCGGTGCTGACGAGCGGCGGCAGCGGGCAGCCCTCGGTGCAGTCCTCGACGCCGTCGCCGTCGTCGTCGATGTCGGGGCGGCCGTCGGCGTCGCGATCGCCGTCCATGTCCTCGGGGGCGTCGGGGCAGGTGTCGGCCTTGTCGTTGATGCCGTCGCCGTCGCCGTCGCCGTAGGGGCAGCCGTTGTTCTCGACCGGCCCGGGGGTGTTCTTGCAGCCGTCGATGGCGTCGAGCACGGTGTCGCCGTCGTTGTCGGGGTCGGGGCAGCCGTCCTTGTCGTCGTGCTCGTCAAGATCCTCCGGCTGGTCGGGGCAGGCGTCGACGTCGTCGAGCAGCCCGTCGGCGTCGCGGTCGGTGGCGGTCTTGATGACCACGCGGCGCGGCGCGCACTCGCGCGAGTTGGCGAGGGCGGCGTTGGCGTTCTCGACGGCGACTTCGATGTGCTGCTGCGCGCGGATGAAGTCGCCCTGCGCGAGCTCGTTCTCGGCGAAGTCGACGTGGGTCTCGGCCAGAGCGAGCTCTCTGGGCGCGCACTTGTAGGCGCCGGACTTCTTGGCCTTGGCGATGTCGACGCGGACGACCTCGGTCTGCGCCTGAATGCGCGGCCCGACACAGGCGCTGGCGAGGAGGACGACCGCGGCCGCGGCGAGCGCGGCCCCGAGGGCGCGCGAGGACAGGCTGGTCATTGCGGGCTTCCTTGGCCGGACGTCGACGGCGACTTCTTGATGGTCACGCCGGACGGCGCGCGGGCGCTCGGTGGCGTGGGCGGCGCGCTGGGCGCGTCTTGTGACGTCGAGCCGGAGCTGTCCTGCTGGTCGAGGTGCTTACTGCGTTGATCGCGCGCGCGCTCGGCGCCCTGGGCGGCGAGGTTGTTGGCCTTGAACGCGTAGTCGATGGCCGGGCCGTAGTCGGCGTAGCCGAGCTCTTCGTGGGCCTTGGTCAGGTAGGCCTCGGCGGCGGTGAACTCGTAGACGGCATTCTGCTCGGCCTGGGCGGCGCGGGCGCCGGCGAGCTTGGCTTCGGCGTCCGAAATGAGCCAGACGGTGAGAATCGGGCCGCACCCTGTGGTCAGCGGCGAGATCGCGAAGGCGAGTCCGAGCAGGGACAAAGCGCGCATGGCGTCGGGATACCGCCGTGGCTCGGCGCGGGTCAAGAAAACGGGGCCCGTCGTCGAGGCCGTCGTCGACGTCGACGACCGGGGCGACGGCGACACTGCCCGGGCGGGGCGGATCGCCGACAACGGACTTGCGCGGCCGCGCGCGCTCCGGTAGCGATCGCCTCGATTCCACGTGCGCCGCGGGGACGCGGCCTCGAACCCCGACAAGGGTCAAGACATGACGACGACCTCTGCTTCCGCCCCGACCTCTCCCGCCCCTACGAAGGGCCGATCGCGCCGCCGCCTGCAGGACTTCTTCCTGCAGAACAAGGACGTGAAGATCGACTACAAGAACCAGGATCTGCTCCGCCGGTTCCTGTCGCCCGAGGGCAAGGTGCTGCCGGGTCGTCGCACGGGGCTGACGTCGAAGAACCAGCGCAAGATCACGCGCGCCATCAAGCGCGCGCGCGCGGTGGGGCTGCTGCCGTTCACGAACCACGACGCGTGAGCCTCGGGCGGTTCGCCGCCGTGCGCTCTCTCGCCCTGCGAGCCCGCCCGACGGCGGGCTTTTTCGCTGTGTCGCGGTCACGCGCCGCCGAAAAAGGCGTCGTCGCCGACGACGCTCACCTTGACGGTCGCCTTGACGGTCGGTGGGCCTTGCCTATCGTGCGCTCGTCACGACGCTCATCAAGACGCGGCAACGACTTCGGCAGGGGTGGCGGGCGAGGGCTCGCCGACCCGGACAACGAGACACCACGCCCGCGCGGGCGACGGAGGACACAATGGGCAAGATCATCGGCATCGACCTCGGCACGACCAACTCCTGCGTCGCCATCATGGAGGGCGGCGAGCCCAAGGTGATCGCCAACGAAGAGGGCGCGCGCACAACGCCGTCGGTGGTGGCGTGGGCGAAGGACGGCGAGATCCTCGTCGGCCAGGTGGCCCGCCGTCAGGCGGTGACCAACCCGAAGAACACGGTGTACTCGGCCAAGCGCTTCATCGGCCGACGCTTCGTCGAGGCGAGCAGCGAGGCGAAGCGCGTGCCCTACGAGGTGCTCGCCGCGTCCAACGGCGACACGCAGTTCAAGGTCCAGGGCAAGGACGTCACCCCGCCCGAGGTGGGCGCCAAGGTGCTCTCGAAGCTGAAGCGCGCCGCCGAGGCGTACCTTGGCGAGACGGTGTCCGAGGCCGTGATCACGGTGCCGGCGTACTTCAACGATGCGCAGCGCCAGGCCACGCGCGACGCCGGCCGCATCGCCGGGCTCGAGGTCAAGCGCATCATCAATGAGCCGACGGCGGCGGCGCTCGCCTACGGCCTCGACAAGCAGAAGGAAGAAAAGATCGCCGTCTATGACTTCGGCGGCGGCACCTTCGACATCTCGGTGCTCGAGGTCGGCGAGAACGTCGTCGAAGTCATCGCCACCAACGGCGACACGCACCTCGGGGGCGACGACATCGACAACGCGGTGATGGAGTACCTGATCGCCGAGTTCAAGAAGGAGAACGGCCTCGACGTCAGCAACGACAAGATGGTCGTGCAGCGCCTGAAGGAGGCCGCCGAGAAGGCGAAGATCGAGTTGTCGGGCGTGGCCCAGACCGAGATCAACCTGCCGTTCCTGACCGCCGACGCCAGCGGGCCGAAGCACATGAACCTGACGCTCAGCCGCGCCAAGCTCGAGCAGATCATGGCGCCGTTCGTCGACCGCTCGATGGAGCCGGTGCGCAAGTGCCTGGCCGACGCCAAGATGAAGCCCGCCGACGTCGATCAGGTCGTCCTGGTGGGCGGCAGCACGCGCATCCCGATGGTGCAGGAGGCGGTGAAGAAGTTCTTCGGCAAGGAGCCCAACCGCTCGGTGAACCCCGACGAAGTCGTTGCCCTGGGCGCCGCCGTGCAGGGCGGCGTGCTCGCCGGCGACGTCAAGGACCTGCTGCTGCTCGACGTGACCCCGCTGAGCCTCGGCATCGAGACGCTGGGCGGCGTGTCGACGGTGCTCATCCCGCGCAACACCACGATCCCGACCAAGAAGGCCGAGGTGTTCTCGACCGCGTCAGACTCGCAGACGTCGGTGGAGGTGCACTGCCTGCAGGGCGAGCGCGAATTCGCGCGCGACAACCGAACGCTGGGCCGCTTCCACCTCGACGGCATCCCGCCGGCGCCGCGCGGCATCCCGCAGATCGAGGTCACCTTCGACATCGACGCCAACGGCATCGTCAACGTGTCGGCGAAGGACCGCGCGACGGGCAAGCAGCAGCACATCACGATCACGGCGTCGTCGGGCCTGTCCGAGTCCGAGATCCAGCGGATGGTGAAGGACGCCGAGGCCAACGCGTCCGACGACAAGAAGCGCCGAGAGATCATCGAGGAGCGCAACAAGCTCGACTCCATGATCTACAACATCGAAAAGATGCTGAAGGACAACGGCGAGAAGCTGTCGGCGGAGCTGAAGACCCCCGTCGAAGAGGCGCTCAAGACCGCGCGCTCCAAGCTCGACAGCCAAGACATGGCGGTGCTGAAGGGCGCCCTCGAGGACCTGACCAAGGCCAGCCACAAGATGGCCGAGGAACTCTACAAGCAGGGCGCCGCGCAGCCGAACCCCGAGGCCGCTGCCGCCGGTGGCGATGCCGCCGAGGCGCCGAAGACCGACAAGAAGGGCGGCGACGACATAGTCGACGCCGAGTTCGAGGAGTCGCCGCGCAACTGAACCGCGGACAACGTGTCGATCCCACGAAAAAGCCCGGCCGGTGGCCGGGCTTTTTCGTGGTCGGCAGACCAGACGACGTCGTCACGCACGACGACGACGGAACGACAGCGCGGCCAGCAGCCCCGCGAGGATCGCCCCCGTCGACGAGCCGGCGGCGGCGCAGCCCTCGTCCTCTTCTTCTTCCTCACCCTCGCCTTCGCCCTCGCCTTCGCCCTCGCCCTCGCCTTCACCCTCGCCCTCGCCCTC
>VGSZ01000006.1 GCA_016874845.1 Deltaproteobacteria bacterium | reverse complement strand
GCGCCGCCGACGACGGCAGCGACGACGACGGCGACGACGACGGCGACGACCTGGCTGACGACGAGGCCGAGGGCGCCTCCGCCGCGCCGCGCCGTGCCCGCCGCCGCCCACGGGTCGAGCACGTGTCGACGCCGCCGATGCCAGTCGAGCGGGGCCCGAAGAAGAGGCCGTCGGCGAAGAAGAGCGACCGCAGGAAGGGCCGCACGTCCGACGGCCGGGCCAGCCTGCCATTCGAGGTGACCGGCATCGCGCTGTTCGCTGTCGACGTGCTGCTGGCGCTGGCGCTGCTCTCGTACTCTTCGAAGGACCGGACGCCGGGCCGCGCGGTGGACAACTGGATCGGGCCGGGCGGCGCGTACGTCGCCGACGTCCTGACGCTGGCGTTCGGCATGGCGGCGTTCGTCGTCCCCGTCGTCGTGCTGCTGGTCGCCGTGGCCTGCTTCCGGCCCGTGCAGGCAAAGGCGCGCGCTGCGCTGCGCAGCACCGCGGCGCTGCTGGCGACGTTGTCGGCAATGACGCTGCTGCACCTGCTCTTGCGCGGCACCGACCTTCTGTCGTTCCCCGCCGGTGGCCTGGTCGGCGGCCTCATCGCCGACGCCGGCGCGCGGGCGCTTGCGCCCCTGGGCACCGGCGTCGTCGCCGCCGCGCTGTGCTTCATCGGCGCCGTCGTCGCCCTCGATCGTCCGGTCGGCGCGACGGCGCGCGGGCTCATCGACGGCGTCGTCGACGCGTGGCACGCCGTCACCGAGCAGATCGCCGTGTGGCGCGAGGAGCGGCGCATCCTCGCCGAGGAGGCGGCCCGGCTCGCTGAAGAGCTCGCGGTGACCGAGCCGCCGGCGCCGAGCCCGGTGCAGATCGAGCGCGAGCGCCGCCAGCGCCGCGACGAGATGGCCCTGGATCGCGAGCAGCGCATCGCCGAGCGGGCGCGGGCCCGCGTCGAGGAGCGGCGCGTCGAGGAGCGCGCCGTCGTCGCCAGCCTGTCGCCCGCCGGCGCGTCGCCGTCGGACACCGTGGTGCTCGAGGAGGCGCCCGTGCGGGCCGTCGTCGACGTTGTCGCGCCGGTGGCGCCGGGGGCGCCGGGGGCGAGGCTCGCGGTCGCGCCGCCGCCTCCCGCGCCGACGCCGGCAGCGGCGGCGACCCCGGCTGTCGTCGACGCCGCGCCGACCACCGTCGAGTCCGACCCGCCCTGGACGAAGGAGATCGACGACGGCGTCGTGCTGTCGTTGGCCGAGGCGATGAAGAAGGCGAGAAAGCCGCGCGTCAGTCCCGCTGACGAGCGACTCGCCCGCGACCCCGGCGAGGAGCCCGTGCGCGCGCCGGCCGCGGGGGCGCTGCCGTCGATGCTCATCGACGACGAGGACCTGAAGATCGTCGAGCGGACCGTCGCCGACGCCGCCACCATCGTCGCCGAGGCCGAGGCCTGCGACGCCGCGTTGAAGATCGAGGAGGCGAAGAAGCGTGAGTTCGTGTTGCCGCCGTTGAACCTGCTCGACTACGACGCGCCGCAGCTCGACCCCATCGACGAAGAAAAGTTGCGCACCCAGGCCGACAAGCTGGTGGCGAAGTTCCTGACCTTCGGCATCGAGGGCCGCGTGCGCGAAGTGCGGCCGGGCCCCGTCGTGACGACTTATGAATTCGTGCCGGCGCCGGGCATCAAGGTCAGCAAGATCGCCGCGCTCGCTGACGACATCGCCATGGCGATGGAGGCGATCCACGTGCGCATCGTCGCGCCCATCCCCGGCAAGGGCGCCGTCGGCATCGAGATCCCGAACGAGAAGCGCGAGACGGTCTACATGAAGGAGATCATCGCCGACCCTGCGTTCAAGAAGCGTGACGACAAGCTCCTGATGGCGCTCGGCAAGGACATCGACGGCAAGAGCTACTACGCGAACCTCGCTGATATGCCTCACGTGCTCGTCGCCGGCACCACCGGCTCGGGCAAGTCGGTCAGCGTCAACGCGATGATCTGCTCGATCCTCTATCGCGCGACGCCCGAGGACGTCCGCTTCATGATGATCGATCCCAAGATGCTCGAACTCTCGTTGTACGACGGTATTCCGCACCTGCTCCTGCCGCCAATCATCGATAGCAAGAAGGCCGCCGTGGCGCTGAAGTGGGCCGTGGCCGAGATGGAGCGCCGCTACCAGCTGATGAGCGACGTTGGCGTGCGCGATCTGAAGGGCTTCAATGACAAGGTGCTCGCCGGCCAGCAGTCCGCCGCCGACGGCTCCGTCCAGACGAAGCTGCGCGACAAGGATGGGCGCGAGTTGCAGAAGCTTCCATATATTGTGATCATCATCGATGAGTACGCCGACCTGTTGGCGGTGGCTGGCAAGGACGTCGAGGGCTACGTCATGCGCATCGCCCAGAAGGCGCGCGCCGCCGGTCTGCACGTGATGCTGGCGACGCAGCGCCCGTCCGTGGACGTGATCACCGGCGTGATCAAGGCGAACTTCCCGGTGCGCATGGGCTTTCGACTGGCGTCGTCCCACGACAGCAAGACGATCATCAACCAGCCCGGCGCCGAAAAGTTGCTCGGTCGTGGCGACATGCTCTTTATGCCGCCGGGGACGTCGAACGTCACGCGCGTCCACGGCGCGTTCCTGTCGGAGAAAGAGATGCACAAGGTCGTCGACTTCCTGAAGTCGCAGGGCAAGCCCGACTACGACATGAGCATCCTGACCTACCAGGACGAGGTCGACGGCGAAGGTGACGGTGGCGATGTCGACCTGGCCAACGAGCCGAAGGATGCCCGCTACGACGAGGCCCTTGCGCTGGTGGCGCGGACGAAGAAGTGCTCCACCAGCTACGTGCAGCGCATGCTGAACATCGGCTACCAGCGCGCCGCGCGCATCGTCGACCGTATGGAGAAAGAAGGCCTCGTCGGCCCGCAGCTGAACACCAAGGGCGACCGCGACATCTACATGCGGCCCGACGGCAACATGGACGCCAGCCAGCGCATCAACGTTTGACGAGCACGCGGCGCGGCGGCGCCGTCACCACGGCGGCGGCAGCTGCACGTCACCCGACGCGTCGAACGAGAACCCGTGGGCGACGACGCGGTCACGCCCCGGTTCGACCTTGACGCGGGCCCGTACGAGTCCGTGTGGATCGGGAGCGGCGTCGCGCTCGGTGATGTGCTGGGCCGACGGCACGACGGTCACCTGGGCCAGCTCGGACACCGGCGTGCGCAGCACGACCACGACCTCTTCGGCGGCGCTCGCCGTCGACGTCAACGTCGCCCGCTGGATGTAATGCTGCACGTCACGGCCCATCAGTCGCTGCTCGGTGTGCGTCGTCTTCTCAAGGCGCGCGACGAAGCGGTCGTCCGAGCCGAACGACAGGTCGAGGTCGTCGCCCTGGCCGGTGTACAGGACGTCGCCGATGCCGACCCAGCTTCCGTCGACGACGAGGGTCACGGGGCCGGCGAGGATCGGCGCGCGCGACGCGTTCTTCAGGCTGGCGCGCAGGTACACGAGCGGGCTGCGCTCGGGCACACACACGCGCGCCAGCGCGCACGGCGTCTGGAAGGCCGCCAGCGGCAGCAGGTGCGGGCGCCCGTCGTCAGGGACGCTGGCGTTATCGACGGCGAACACGCGCGCCTCACCGCCGTCGTCGACGCCCGGCGCGCCGCCGCGGGTCGCCGACGCCGGCACCGCCTCGGTGCGGTGCTCTACGACCACGACGCGGCGCTCCTCGGCGGTCTTGCTGCGCAGCTGCAGGCGATCTTCGTGCAGGGGCGGCAGGCTCGCGCCCTGCGACGGGCGCGCCGTCGACAGCACGACGCGGGCGTCGCGCCAGTCCTCGCCGGTGCGGTTCCACACGGCAGCGTGGGTAACGAAGGTGACGTCGCCAGCGTCGCGGCGCTCGTGGTGGCGCGCCAGCCGCGCCTCGTGGCTCGGGCGCCACGCCGCGCAGGGCACCACTGTCGCCACGACGAGGCGTGCGGCACGGTCGCCTTCGGCAGCGGCCGCGCCCAGGTGGACGATGACGTCGCCGACGCGACGCGTGCGGCCGGGGAGGCGGATCGGGGCGGCGAGCGCCTTGTCAGCGATGGCCAGCCGCGCCACCTGCGCCCGCGCGGCGGCGAGGGCGGCGTCAGCGTCGCGCGCCGCCTGCGCCAACGGCGCGAACGAGGCATCGAGATCCCGGGCGCTGCCACCGCAGCCAAGCTGGCGCGCCACAGCGTCGAGATGGAAGCGCAGCGACGTCCAGGCGTCCTCGGCGGCGGCGGCACAGGCGACGAGCTCGTCGTCAACGGCGCGCTTGTCGGCCACGAGTCGATCGCGCGCCTCCTGCCGCTGCCGGCGACGGCGCTGCAGCTCGTCGTCGTCGGCGCCGATCACGCGGCGGACGATCACGACGTCGTCGACCCGGGCGCCATCGTGGCGGGCGCCGTCGGGGCGCTCGACCCGCGCGACGAGCCGCGCCTCGTCGACAAGCGGCGACAGGCCCGAGAGCCGCACGGCGCCTGTGCCCGCGGGAAGGGTGATGTCGGCGACGCGGACGACGTCGGCGCGGTCTTCGTAGACGGTGACAGCCACGGTGCGCCAGGCGATGTCGACGGCGGCGTGGGGGACGGTCTGGCTCATCGTTCACTCCCGCCGGTTGCCGCCGCTGACCTCGAGCTTCGCCGGCAGCGTCAACGCGTAGCCGTGCTCGATGATCGCCGGCACATCGGGTTGCAGCAGCACGTCGATACGCAGCCCGCCGGGCAGCGCCTCGTCGCGCGGGCCACGCCCCGTCGACGCTGGCGTCGACGAAGCGCCGTTCACCTTGATCCACGGCGCGCCGATCGTCAGGTCGCGTTGGCCCTCGGCGACGACGGGCACGCGGTCGAACACCGACAGCGTCACGCTGTTGCGCCGCGACGATCGCGCCTCGAGCGTGACGCGGTGGTCGACGTGGGTTGTCCCGCCGACGAGCCCCTTCTCGCTTTGGTGCACGTGGGGCGTGCGCGACACGATGCGCACGTCAGGGTCGACGCCGAGCTGCAGCTGCACCGGCGTGCCGCCGCCGGTCACGGGCAGCTGGCTGGCGACGACGAAGGCGCCGTCTTCGTAGACCTGCACCGGGCCCGCCGGCAGCGGCCCGGCGACGCTGAAGCGGCAGGCTCGATGCACGGCGAGGGACTCGCGCGGCACGGCCACGTGCACGATGCTCGCCGTGGCCTGCTCGCGGTGCACCTCGACGCGATGGTCGTCGCCGTCGCCGGGCACCGACGCCCGCCCGGCCGCGACGAACACGCGGGGCGCGCCGGCGGGCGCGCTGGTGCCCGCCGGTGGATTCCGCTCGTGCAGCCGCCGGCTGGCGCTCCCCAGCCCGTCGAGCGCACGCTGCAGCTGCTCATGCAGCCCGTCGCGGGCGATGGCGCCGTCGCCGTCGACGAGGTCGACGGTGTCGAGCAGCCAGGCGAGGTGCTGCTGCTCCGTCAGCGACAGCAGCAGGCCGCGCTCGGGCTCGTCGGGCCCCGCCATGCGCAGGGCGGCCGTGCGCAGCCGCGGCGGCAGCTCCTCGACGACAACGGGCGGCGCACGTGTCGCGCCGCCGCCGCCCGCAGGGGCTGCTGCCCGCGACCGTGGGGCCGCGGCCTTCGCCATGCTCGGCATCGGCGCGCCGGCGAGGGCCGGGGCTGCCATCGACCGCGACGGCGGGACAGGCACGGCGCCCGAGAACGCGGGCGCGGCCAGCATGAAGTCGGCCGACGCGTCGGCGTCGGACTCCGGCTGCTCGGCAAAGACGCCGGCGCCCTCGTCCAGAGCCTGCGCCTCGGCGGCCGTGCGTTGATGCTCGACAGAGCGCAGCTCGTCTTCGGAGCGCTCGTCGAGTTGCACTCCGCCGCTCCGCGGCGCGCTCGCTGCGGGCGGCGTCAACGGCGTAGCCGGCGTCACGACGGTGAACCGATCCCACCCGGAGAACAGCGTCGACAGATCCGAAGGCAGGGGCCGAAAGCCCTTCCACAACGTCGGCTGCGCGCGGCCGAGCCGCCACGACGAGACGATGGGCAGCGTCGTGGCCCGGCACAGGTCGGCGGTCGAGACGGCAAGCTCGACGTCGTCCCAGTCTTCGCCGCTGGCCTGTGCCACCAGCGCGCCGAGGACGAGGCGCGCCGTCGGCGGTGCCCCCGGTGTCGGCGACAGCTCGAGGGTGTACGACGGCACCCAGCGCGCGCCGGCGACGAAGTACTCGACCTCGATCGCGGCATCGTCGATGGCGTCTTCGACCTGCACGCGGACACCGCGGCGGACCCGGGGCGGTGTCGTATTCGCCGTTGGCTGCGACAGACGCTCGGTCTCGCGGGCGAGGGATCGCAGCTCGTCGTCGACGGCGCGCAGCTCGGCGAGCAGGGCGCGCCGCTGGCGGTCGCGAAACCGCCCCACCTGCAGCAGCGCGTCCACCGTGGGCGCGCCCTCGAGGTTGGCGGGTGGAAGCTCGACGCGGACGGTGCCGACGACGTCGAGCAGGCGGCGCAGCTGCGCGCGGCGGGCCTCGCCGCCGACGACGCGCAGGCGGTGCTCGAGCAGGGCGGCCTCGTCCAGCGGCGGCGGCGATGCGACCAGCTCGGCGCGGGCCACCTCGTCGACGAGGCCGACGACGCAGCCGTGGCCGCGCACCCGCAGCGTGTCGACGACGAAGGTGAGCGGCAGGCCCAGCACCTCGGCGGTGCCCGGCCCACGCAGCGCAAGCGCGCCTCTTCGGGTCACGAGCGCGCCATTCTTGTGGACGACGACGCGCTCGATGCGGGTCGGGCAGGGCGAGGGGGCGGAAGCGGTCATTGCGTGGGTTCACGAGCGCTGCGTGGGCTCGCGCCTACCCACCCTGCCTGGCAGGGTGCCATTTGGTCCGGCCACCGCCCGATCTGGCAAGATCAAAGGGCCCCGTGGGCGCTCCTGCGGAGACGACAGTTCACCGGCGGGCGCCGGCGCCAACGACGTCAGCCGGTCGAGCGCGCCTCGGCCGCGTGGTCGCGCTTCTTGCCGTTCTGGGGGCGGGTCTTTCCGTTGGTGCCCCGGTAGATCTTCCCACGACGCGAACGCAAATCACCCTTGCCCATCGAAGCCTCCTTGCTCGACTCCCGTCGAGAACCGGGTCGTCCTAGACCGTCCGGGCGCTGCCGGCAAGTCGTCGCCGACTCCGCGCGGGTTCCTCCCGGGCGTTTCCTCCGCGGTCCCCAATGGGACCACGTCACGGCCCGAGGAGCGCGACGGAAGCCGTCAAGTACCGCGGCGAGCGGTCGCGCCAGACATCGGCGAGCGCGGTGGGTCGGCGACACAGGGACAGCCGGTGTGCCCGCGGCCGCTCAGCGCAGCGCGGTCTGGGCGAGCGGGCCGGTGAAGGTGATGCAGCGGGTCTTCATCGGATCGCATGGCCAGCGAACCCCCTCTGTGCGGACCCAGCGCAGCGACAACGGCGTGTCAGGCCGCAGGCCAAGCCGCTCGAGCGGTTGCCACAGCGTGAAGCAGTGGTGGGCGCCGTCGCGGTCGACAGACATGAACGCGCGGATCGCACCACCGTTGAACAACGAGACGTGCTCGGGGTGCTCGGCAGTGATCGCCAGCTCGACGGTGCTGCCGACGTAGGCGCCGTCGATGTCGACCTGCAGACACGTACCCGGCAGGTCGTCGGGGGCCGGCGGCGAGTTCGTCGACAGCAGCTGCACGCGGACGCACGGCGTCTGGCCGAGGGCGCCGCAGCTCGCGCCGCCCGGGCCGCGCAGGCGGGCGTCGCCGCGACTGGGTAGCGCACGAAAACGAAGCGTGGCGTCGCGAAAGGACACGATGGTGTGGAAGCGGAAGAACACGTCATTGCCGAGCAGGCCGAGGCCACCGCCGTGGGCGATCGTGGACGCGATCGCCAGCACCCGTCCCACCGGCTGTTCGAACTCGCCAAGGCGCAGAGGCGCAAGCACGAACCGCCCACGGTTCTCCTGCTCACCGGCGACACCCACCGTGACCGCCGAGTAGCCGAGGTCAGCGGGCAGGCCGGCGCTGATGCCCGTCGTCGCTGGCACCGAGCTGTTCCAGGCGCCGGTGTCCACGAGCATCGGGAACCGCGCGCGCACCCGGCCATCGGCGGCACCGGCGACAGTGAGCTGCCGGTCCCCCCGCTGCAGGGCCACCACCCGATCACCGCGCTCGTGCGGTGCGGTGCCGGCGGCGAAGATGCCCACCAGCCCTTCGTCGGCGGCGATGAAGAGATCGACGTGCTGCAGCAGATCGGCGCCGATCAGGAACAGGCTGGGCGTACGCCCAATGACGGTGACGTCGACGTCGCGCCACGTGCGCTGGCCGACGGCGAGCTCGCCGATCACGATCCGCTCGCCGCGCACCAGATCGCCGTGCGCGTCGATGGCCTGCGCGGGACGCCCGCGTGGCTCGTCGGGCGACCGGATCCCCAGGGCCTCGGCGACGGGTTCGGACAGCGTCGTCGCCTGCGCGCCCGTGTCGAGGGTCGCCGTCATCGCGCGCCCGTTCACCACGACCCGCACGAGCAGCTCCATCGACAGCAGCGGCGCCTCGATGGGGAGCCAATCGCCGTCGGGGTAGAGACGCGGCAGCGCGCTCTGGTCGGACCCCAGCGCGCTCGTCGCCACCGGCGCGCCGGCGACGTCCGGCAGCGCCGGCGGGGAGGCGGCGTCCGCCGCGGCGACGGGCCCAGGTGACGACGACAGCAGCGGCGTGCAGGCCTCGATGGCGAGCCCACCCCAGAGGCAGAGCAGCCGGGGCGCGAGCCGGGGCGCTGGTCGCGGCCAGCGCGCCGCACGGACCGCGGTGGCAAAGCGACCAGTGACATCCATTGCGTCAGCTTCCGCCGAGCGCGACCGCGGCGAAACGGACCGACGGCATCCGGAGCGCGCTGCGCTCGTCGACGTCGGCGCCGACGCGGTCCAGGGACAGCAGCAGCTGGCGTGCGTTGCCGGCCATCGTGATGCCCTCGACAGGGAACGCCAGGGCGCCGTCTTCGACCCAGAAGCCGGCGACGCCGCGCGACAGGTCGCCGGTGGTCGGGTCGGCGCCGCGCCCCAGCGCTCGCGTCACCAGCAGCCCGCGCTTCGTCGACGCAATAATTGACGCGAGATCGCCCCGGCCGCCCAGCAGCGTTGTGTTCGTCGGCGCCGGCGACGGCAGCGACGTCGCGCCGCGGCTCGCATGACCGGTGCTCTGCGCCCCGAGGCGGGCCGCCGACCGGCCATCGAGCAGGAAGCCGGTAAGCCGCCCGGCGTCGTCGACGAGCACGCGCCGCTGCGTCGGTTGGCCCTCGCCGTCGAAGGGCTTGCTGGCGAGCCCGCTGGGCAGCAGCGGATCGTCGATGAGCGTATGGCCGGGCGGCAGCACGTGCCGACCCACCGCGTCCTGCAGGAACGACTGGCGCCGCGCGACGGCCTCGCCGCCGATCACGGCGAGGACACCGGCGAAGAACGCGCGGGACATCGACGGATCGAGGATGACGGGGACCTCGGTCGACGACACCCGCCGCGCTCCCCGCCGCGCGAGCGCGCGGCGCGCGGCGTCATCGGCGACCTCGGCTGGCTTCGGCAGGCGACCGAGCGCCCGGGCGGCGCCCCAGCCGGTCTCGACCTGCAGCTTGTGCGGGCCGTCCTGCACCACCGCCGAGCACGACAGCGCTGCGCTCGTCCCGCGCAGCGCGCCGACGAAGCCCGTCGACGTGGCCAGAGCGAACACGCCCCGACGGCACGAGGCGCTGACGTCGCGGACACCGGTGACGCCGTCGTGGCCGCGGACGATGCGCTCCATCGCCAGCGCCTGCGCGCTCGCCCAGGACGCGTCAAGGTGGGCCGTGAGCTCGTCCCAGGTGTCCAGCGCATCGCCGGCGGCGCGCCATTCGTCCGTGCTGCGGGCCACGACCGGCAGCACGACATTGTGGGGCGACGCCGTCGCCAGGCGCGCGAGGCCCACGGCGGTGGCGACGAGCTCGTCGACCTCGGCGGGCGTGGTCGGCGCATCCGACGCGGTGGCGAAGCCGAGGCGGCCGTCGACGATTACGCGCAGAGCGGCGGCCCGGCTCTGGCTGCGCCCGATCTCTTCCACCGTGCCGTCGCGGGCCGTGACGGTGAGGCTGGCGCTCGTGCCCACCGTGGCGTCGCAGGCGGCGGCTCCGGTGCGCCGCGCGGCGTCGACCAGCGCCTGCGCGAGACCTTCGGCGGCGGTCCGATCGTCGACGAGGGCAGGGACGCGGCTCATCCCGTGCCCCCGACGGTGATCCCGTCGATGCGTACCGTCGGCAGCCCGACCCCCACCGGCACGCTCTGGCCTTCCTTGCCGCAGGTGTAAACGCCGGGGTCGAGCGCGGCGTCGTGGCCCACGCGCGTGACGCGCGACAGCGTCTCGGGCCCGTTGCCGACGAGGGTCGCGCCCTTCACCGGCGCGGTCAGGTGGCCGTCCTCGATCAGGTAGCCCTCCTTGACCTCGAAGACGAAGCTGCCGTTGGCGATGTCGACCTGGCCGCCGCCGAAGGCGCGGCAGTACAGACCGCTCCTCACGCCGCGCACGATGTCGTCGGGGTCGTCGGTGCCCTTCTGCAGGAAGGTGTTGGTCATGCGCGGCAGCGGCGGGTGGCGGAAACTCTGGCGACGACCATTGCCGGTGCGCGCCGCCGCGAGCAGCGCGGCGTTGTGACGGTCGGTCAGGAACCCGGTCAGCACGCCGCGGTCGATGAGGACCGTGCGCCCGGTGCCCTGCCCCTCGTCGTCAACGTTCAGGCTGCCGCGCTGGCCGGGCAGGGTGCCGTCATCGAGCACGGTGCAAAGCTCGCTTGCGACCTTCTCGCCCACGCGCCCGGCGAACAGCGAGGTCTGCTTGCGGATGAAGTCCGCTTCGAGGCCATGACCCACCGCCTCGTGCAGCAGCACGCCCGACGAGGCGGGCCCGAGGACGACGACGCCGTCACCCCGCGGCGCCGGCCGCGCGCCGCGCTGCGCGCAGGCCATGCGCGCGGCCTCGCGAGCGGCGGCCTCGGGCGAGCGTGCCGGGTCGTCGTAGTGGTCGAAGCCCACCCGCGAGCCGCCGCCGCCGGAGCCGGACCGTCGCTGCCCGTCATCGTCGACGACGACCTCGACGGACAGCCGGCACAGCGCCCGCCGGTCGGAGACGACCAGACCTTCGGAGTTGGCGACCAGGATCTCTTCATCGACGTCGGCGTACGCGCAGGCGACCTGCACCAGCCGCGCTCCGTGATCAACGACGGCGGCGCGGGCGGCCTCGTCGGCCCGTCGCACCAGGGCGGCGCGCCGCTCGAGGCTGATCTCGCCGGGGGGGCGCGACGGATCGGCGTGGCTGGCCCGCTCGCGCAGCGACAGCGGACGCGCGATGACCACGGCCTGACCATCGGCGCCGTCGTGGACGACGCGGCCGGCGACGTCGGCGGCGGCGAGCAGCGCGGCGTCGCTGGTGTCGTCGGACCAGGCGTAGGTAACGGCAGCACCGCGAATCACGCGGACGCCGACGCCGAAGTCGCGGCCGGCGCTGGCGTCGCGCAGCACGCCGTCGTCCAACGCGAAGCCGACGCTCTTGCGCCGCTGGACGTAGACCTCGGCGAAGTCACCGCCGCGCGCCAGGGCGCGCCCGATCAACCGAGACAAGAGACCGGGGTCGAGCAGCACGAAGCGACCCTATCAGGAACCGGCCTTTCGGCGATCCCCGCCGCTGACCGTCCATCGTCGCCGTCGATGGGCCGGCGGACGACACGCATGACGAACCCTGACGACGATTGACGTCGGTTGATGACGGTTGACGACGGTTTACGACGGTTGACGACGACGTTTACCGGTGCGACGACCCCTTCAATCCGGCGCCTGACGCGTCGAAAAAGCGAGCGAGCGATGTCCGACACGACCGACCAGAACCCCGATGCCCCCGCGACCTCTTCCAGCGACGAGGCATCGCCGCCGTCGTCTGCCTCGCCCACGGCGAAGGGCGCCGTCGACACCGGCCGGCGCATCGACCCGGCCCTGCTCGCCCGCGGGACGGTCCGTCGGGGGCGTCCCGCGCCGCCGGAGTCGGCGATCGCCGCTCCCGAAGGCGTCGAGCCGAAGGTGCGTGTCGTCGAGAACCCCGTCGGCGGCCGGCCGCGCGGCCCGGTCCTCGACGCTGCTGCCATCGCCGAACGCGCCCGTCACGCTGGCGGCGCGCCCCGCGGTCCGCGTCGGGAAGACGCGCCCGCTGGTGGCGAGGGCGCCGAGGGAGCCGTCGCTGAGGGGGCCGCCGACGGCGGCGAGCAGCGTCGCGGTCCGCGTGGTGATCGCGGTCCGCGCGGCCACGCGGGCGGCCACGGGGGCGGGCCCCGGGGCGGGGGCGGTGACCGGGGCGGCGATCGTGGACGCGGTCCGCGTGGCGGCGACCGCGGGCGCGGCGGGCGCGGCGAGCGGCGCGAGGCGCGGCCCGCCGAGCCCGACTACTCGGACATCGCGCCCATCGTGATCCCGCGCGACGAGGACGTCGGCGACTTCGCGGCGATGCTCGCCGAGAGCGGCGCGGTCGAACGCCGCGACGTTCGCATCGGCGACAAGGTCCGCGCCGAGTGCGTGCACATCGGGAGCGACGCGGTCTTCTTGCAGCTGTCACGCACCCAGCAGGCCCACGCGCCCCGCGCCGAGTTCGTCGATGAGAAGACCAACGAGCTGACGATCAAGACCGGCCAGTTCGTCGACGCGTTCGTCGTCGCGTTCAAGGACGGCATCGTGCTGAGCCCCAAGCTCGGGCGCGACATGATCGACGTCGGCATGCTCGAGAACGCGCGCGAGAGCGGCATCCCAGTCGACGGCACGATCACCGGTGTGAACAAGGGCGGCTTCGAGATCCAGCTGTCGGGCAGCAGCCGCGGCTTCTGCCCGACCGGCCAGATCGACATCAACTTCGTCAACGATCCGCAGGTGTTCTTCGGCAAGACACTGCAGTTCCTCGTGCGCGAGGTGAGAGAGGGCGGCAAGAACGTCGTCCTGTCGCGTCGCTCGCTGCTCGAAAAGGAGCGCGCCGAGAAGGCAGCGAAGCTGCGCGAGCGGCTGGGCATCGGCCTCGTCCTCGACGGTACGGTGACGCGCATCCAGCCGTTCGGCGCCTTCGTCGACCTTGGCGGCCTCGACGGCCTCGTCCCGGTGTCCGAGCTGGCCTACGGCCGCATTGGCGACCCGAGCGAGGTCGTCAAGGTCGGCGACGTCGTCAAGGTCGAGGTGGTCAAGATCGACGAGGACCCCAAGCGCCCCGGCCAGCAGCGCATCGGTCTGTCGATGAAGAGCCAGCAGCAGGACCCGCTGGTGCAGAACATGAACCTGCTGTCGCCCGGCGCGCAGCTGGTCGGTCGCGTCAGCCGCCTCGAGGCATTCGGTGCGTTCGTCGAGCTGTTCCCCGGCGTCGAGGGGCTGGTGCACGTCAGCGAGCTCACCGACCGCCGCGTCCGCCACCCCGAGGACGTGCTGAAGCCCGACGAGCACGTGCAGGTGCGCGTCAAGGACGTGGACCTCGCGCGTCGTCGCATCAGCCTGTCGATGCGCGATGCCACCGGCGACGCGCCCGCGACCGAGGCCGAGGCGCCCGTGAAGGCGCCGAAGCGTGGGCTCGCCCGTGGCACGCGCGTCATCGGTGTCGTCGACCGTATCGAGCGCTATGGCGTGTTCGTGAACCTGTTCGCCGACGGCGCCGACCCGGCGTCCTCGGAGCAGCTTGGAACGGCTTTGATGCCGGCGGTTGAGACGGGCACGCCGCGCGGCGCCGACCTCGGCAAGGCGTTTCCGCTCGGCAGCCAGGTGTCGGCGCTGGTCACCGACATCGACGACCGTGGCCGCCTGAAGGTCAGCAAGACCGCGCGCGAGCAGGCAGACGAGCGCGCGCTCGTCGACCAGTACAAGCAGGACAAGGGCGGCATCGGCAAGGCCGGGCTCGGTACCTTCGGTGACCTCCTGAAGGCGCGCATCGGCAAGCAGTGAAGCGATGACGCAGGGAAGTCGTGGGTCGTCACTGCTCGGGGTGACGGCGACTTCAGCGGGCGGCGGGTCGTCGGACCTCGTCGCCCGCTTCGTCTTTGCGGCAGGGTGATGTCTTTCGCTTTCGCCGCGCGCTGTCTCGCGCGTGCGGCGGACTTGCGGCCGGCTCGCCGAGACGCGATCTACCCCGTCATGACGACGTCGAGCCCGAATCCGCTGTTGCGCTACGCCCAGTCACCCGACGCCCTCGGCGGGTTGCCGCCCTTCGCGACCATCGCCGCCGACCACGTCGTGCCCTGCATCGACGCGCTGCTTGGCGACCTAGCGGCGGGCCGCGCCGACCTCGAGGCCCGGCTCGAACAGCGGGGCGACGATGTCGCCTACGGCGACATCGTCGAGGGCCTGGCCGACCTGACCGAGCCTCTGGAGCGCGCGTGGGGTGTCGTCGGCCACCTGATGGGTACGCGGAACGAGCAGGCGCTGCGCGAGGCGCAGCAGGCGGCGCAGCCAAAGGTCGTGCTGGCCCTGATGGAGCTGTCGCAGTCCGAGCCGGTGTTCCGCGCGCTGTCGCGGCTGCAGGCCTCGCCCACGTTCGCGTCGCTGACGCCTTCGCGTCGGCGCATCGTCGAGAAGCGCCTCGTCGACGCGAAGCTGTCGGGCATCGGCTTGGCGGGCGCGGCGAAGGATCGCTTCAACGCGATCGAGCAGGAGCTCAGCGAGCAGTCGACGAGGTTTTCCAACCACGTGCTCGACGCGACCAAGGCGTGGTCGCTGACGCTAACGACCGCCGATGAGGTCGACGGGCTGCCGCCGTCGTGGCGCGCGATGGCTTCGGCTGCAGCGGCCGCCGCCGAGGGGCCGGGCAACCCCGCGGTGGGCCCGTGGAAGGTGACCCTCGATTTCCCGAGCTACGGGCCGTTCCTGCGCTACGCCACTCGTCGCGACCTGCGCGAGCGCGTGTACCGCGCGAGCATCGGTCGCGCGTCCGAGCTCGACGCCGCCGCCGACACCGACGGCGCCGCCGGGCGCGACAACCGCCCGCTCATCGCGCGAATCCTGCAGCTTCGTCATGAGAAGGCGCAGCTCCTCGGCTATGCGAGCTACGCCGACGTCTCGCTCGCCCAGAAGATGGCGCCGTCGGTGGCTGCGGTGCACCAGCTGCTCGACGAGCTGCGCGCCGTCTCCCGCCCCGTCGCCGAGGACGAGCTCGCCGAGCTCGAGCGCCTCGCCGGGCACCCCATCCGCCAGTGGGACGTCGAGTTCTTCGCGGAGAAGCTCCGCGAGCAACGCTACGCCTACTCCGAAGAAGATCTGCGCCAGTACTTCCCGTTCCCCGCCGTGCTCGAGGGTCTGTTCGCGCTCCTGAAGCGCCTGTTCGGCATCGACGTCGTCGAGGCCACCGGCGAGGTGCAGCGCTGGCACGATGACGTCCGCTTCTTCCGCGTGCGGCGCGACGGGCAGGCGATCGCGGCGTTCTTCCTCGACCCCTACGCACGTCCCGAGAACAAGCGCGGTGGCGCGTGGATGGATGACTGCGTCACCCGGCGGGTGGTGGCCGGTCGGGCTATGCGGCTGCCGGTGGCGTACCTCGTGTGCAACCAGCCGCCGCCCGTCGGCGGCAAGCCCAGCTTGCTTCCGTTTCGCGACGTCGAGACGCTGTTCCACGAGTTCGGCCACGGCCTACAGCACATGCTCACCACCGTCGACGACGTCGACGCCAGCGGCATCCGCGGTGTCGAGTGGGACGCGGTCGAGCTGCCGAGCCAGTTCATGGAGAACTGGTGCACCCATGAGGCGACCGTCATGGGGTTCGCCCGGCACGTCGAAAGCGGCGCGCCGCTCCCGTCGCCGCTGTTCGCGAAGTTGAAGGCCGCCCGGACGTTCCGCGCGGCGTCGATGATGCTGCGGCAGCTGATGTTTGCCGCCATCGACCTGAAGCTGCACGAAGGGCCGCTGCCGCCCGGGACGACCGTGTTCGACGTGCAGCGGGCGGTGGCGAAGGACAACGCCGTGCTGCCGGTGCTGCCCGAGGACCGCTTCCTCTGCGCCTTCACCCACATCTTCAGCGGCGGGTACGCCGCCGGGTACTACAGCTACAAGTGGGCCGAGGTGCTGTCGGCCGACGCGTTCGGCGCCTTCGAGGACGAGGGTGTCGACGACCCGACCGTCGTCGCCCGCGTCGGCGCGCGCTTCCGTGACACCGTGCTGGCGCTCGGCGGCAGCGCGCACCCGCTCGAGGTGTTCCAGGCGTTCCGTGGCCGACCGCCGTCGACGACGGCGTTGTTGCGGCACGCGGGACTGCTCCGCGCGGCGTGAAGGTGGTCGGGCCACGCGACCGGCCTGAACGTCGAGCGCGTGACAACCACGGGGGCTCGAGGACGGTCGACGACGAGGTCGCCGCCGCTGACTCGTCCCCCCGTAGGCCGTCCGCCCTTCAGAACGCGATCGATACGTCGTGCACGTCGTCGATGCGGTGTGTGAGCTTGATCTGCGGCAGGTCGGGGAGGTAGGCGCCGATCAAGAATATCGGCGTCTGCGAGTTCCACGCGACCTTGAAGGTGCAGCGCCAGCGGTTCAGGTCTACCTGCTTCTCGATCTTGAAGAGGTACTGCTGCTCGCTCTTCAGGTTGGCGCCGGCGATGCGGGCCTTGCGTGTGAAATCCTCGCGCCACGCTGCGTCTTCGATCTTGACGGTGTGCCGTGTGAACGCATTGCAGGTTATCTGCGCCGCCTGCTTCACCCGGTACTGCGTGACGTAGGGCGAGGCGACGGTGGCGATCGCCAGCGCGACCGTGATCGCGACCAGAGCATAGAAAAATTGGGCGACGCTGCCTTCGGCTTGGTTCATCGTCTTTCCGTTTCGGTCGTTGACAGAAGACCTCGCGTGACCCATAGCAGAAATACGTCGGAGCGTGGCGCAGCTTGGTAGCGCACTAGACTGGGGGTCTAGGGGTCGCAGGTTCAAATCCTGTCGCTCCGACCAGCAACGAAAAGTAGCATCCCGCCAGACATGCATCTCGGCGGGATTCTTTTTTTCGGGCTGCTTGCGACGGTGAGCGCCTGCGCCGGGCTGGCGCCGTCGTCGCTGCCGCGCGAGCGGCCGGCTGCCCCGCCCCCCGGGACCGTCGTCGTCGTCGCGGCCGGCGATACGCTGACCCGCATCGCCGCCGAGCACGGCGTCCCCGTCGATGAGATCGTCGAGGTCAACGGGCTCGCCTCGGCCGACGCCATCGTCGTTGGTCAGCGCCTCTTCCTGCCGGCGGGCGTGGCCCCGCCGCTGCCCGAGGTCATGACGGCCGACGACGATGGCGTCAGCGAAGGCGACCCCTCGGGTCGGGGGGAGGCGGCACCCGCGGCGACGCTCGAGCACCCGCCGGCGTCCGTTGAGGGCGAACCGGCATCGACGGCGCCGCTGGTCTGGCCGGTCGAAGGCGTGGTCTTGCGAGACTTCGCGCTGGCGCAGCCGGCGACGGGGCGGCGTCCGGCGCGCGCGGCCTATGAGGGGCTGCTCATCGCCGCGCCGCCGGGCACGACGGTGCGTGCGGCCGATGCGGGCGTCGTCACCTTCGCCGGCAGCCAGGGCACCGCCTATGGCCTCTTCGTCGTCGTCGAGCACGCCGGCGCTCTGGTGACCGTCTATGCGCATCTGCGGCGCGTCGCGGTGTCCGAAGGGCAGACCGTTGCCGCCGGCGAGGTCGTCGGCGAGATCGGCGCCACCGGCCTTGTCGGCGCGTCGCCGCGCGTGCAGTTCCAGGTCCGCCGCGATCGCGTACCCGTCGACCCGTTGCCGCTGCTGCCGCCGTGACGGAGACCCTTGGAGTGAGGAACAAGATGAACAAGACGACCCCGTCGGCTCCGCCGTTGTCCGAGGCCCTGCAGCGTGCGCGACGGCTTGTGCGCGACGTGCCCGACTTCCCGAAGAAGGGGATCCTGTTTCGAGACGTCACGCCGCTGCTGCAGGACGGCGCCGCCGTTCGCGACGTCGTCACGGCGATGGCGGCCCCGTGGCGCGGTCAAGTCGACGTCGTGGCCGGCATGGAGAGCCGCGGATTCATCTTTGGCGTCGGGCTGGCGCTCGAGCTGGGCGTTGGCTTCATCCCGGTGCGCAAGAAGGGCAAGCTTCCCTTCAAAACCGAGAGCATCCAGTACGGCCTTGAGTACGGCAGCGACCAGCTCGAGATCCACCTCGACGCCTGTCGCTCCAACCAGCGCGTGCTGGTCTGCGACGACTTGATCGCCACGGGGGGCACCGCCCAGGCCACGGCCCAGCTCATCGAGCGCGTGGGCGGCATCGTGGCCGGCTATGCCTTCCTCATCGAGCTGCGCGAGCTCGAGGGCCGCAAGCGTCTGGGCAACCGTCGCGCCGACGCGCTGTTCGTCTACTGAAGGGCCGTCGTCACTCGCCGAGGCCGACGCGTCCGGCAAAGACGACCACGGCAGCGACGCTGGCTACGCCGGCGACGACCGCCAGTCCGTCAGCGACGATCGCCTGCTCGAGCGCGCGACGGCGCTCGAGGCCGCGGGCCTCGTCGGTCACCGCCGTCGCGTTGGCTTCGGCGTTGGTCGCGAGCGCTTGCTGACCCATCAAGCCCGAGCCCACCCCGGCGGCGGCGCCCGCGGCGAGCGCCACATAGCCCCAGGGGTTCGCGAACCACGGTCGGAGCCAATCCTCGCCGGTGGTGGCGATGGCCGCCGGGGCCGGCGCGGCAGTGTCCGCGGGCGCGGTGGCGGTCACCGAGCGGGTCGTGGGCAGACGGCTCCCGGGGGCCGGCGGGATCGACGGCAGCAGGGCCGCCAGCGCCGGATCGGACCAGTCGTCGTCGCCTACCGCCTTTGGTCGGGCCCGCACGCCCTTGACGGTGCGACCGGTGGCGACGTCGACGAGCGCGATGCTGACGACCGCCACGCCGCCCTCGGAGCCGAGCCGGCCCAGCAACGCGTAGGCGTGGCCGGACGCCCTGGCGCGGCGCACCGCGCTGTCGATGTGCTCCTTCCAGACGACCGTCCGGCTCCCGAGCAGCGGCAGCTGGCCGACGTCAGGGCGGTAGTAGGCGAGATGCTCGGCAAAGGCGGCGAAGAGCTGGTCGGCGCGCGCGGCCGGCGACCCTTCGTCGGCGACGAACGGCAGCAGCAGGATGCCCGGCCCGTCGCCGCGGTCGACCTCTTCGACCGGCGGGCCGCGCGGGTCATCGGCGACAGGCGAAGCGGCGTCGTCCCCGGCCTCGCCACCGCTCGCGCAGCGCGAATCGAGGCCGCTGACCAGCGCGAAGCCCTCGCGTCCGCGGACGACTAGGTGCGCCCAGACCTTGCCGGTGCGCAGGACGCTGACAGCGGTACCCGGGGTGACGGGCCAGCTGGTGCTGTCGGAGCGGTTGCGCTCGTAGAGCGAAAACGGCGCCTTCGCGGTGCAGCTGCGCAGCGTCCCCGCGCAGGCGGCCTCGACCTCGCGGAGCATCACCATGCCCTTCAGGTCGCCGTTGCTTATCTGCGCGCGACCGTCCTCCCCCACGTAGACCACCGACACCTCGGTGCCGCGCTCGAAGCTGGTGTCCATGCGGCTGCGACCGCGCTCGACGGTGACGGGCAGCGGGCTCTGCAGCGTGCACGCCTCGCCGCCGACGAGCGCGCGGGCCGGCACCGTCGCGACGGCGACGAGGGCGATGGCGACCAGCAGCGGACGGCAGAGCGCGCTCATCGTGACCCCGAGAGATCGGCGTCGATCAGGAACGTACCGACGGGCTTCGCTGCGGCGTCGAGCTCGCCGACGAACGCGGCGCGTACGCTGATCGTATTGGGGCCATCGACGAGAGGGATGCGCGCCTGCCACGCCCCCTGCGCGCAGCGCGTCACCCCGACGCCCGTCGCCTGCACCTCGACGTCGTCTTCGCAGGTCGCCGACAGGATGACCTCCGTCGTCGTGGTCGTGGGCGGCGGCGGCTGATCGAGACTGAAGGGGATGTCCCTGACGGCGAACCGCTCGATGTCGATCTGGGTGACGGCGCTCTCGTTGCCGGCGTTGTCGGCGCACGACCAGCGGAAGCGGTTGGCGCCGAGCGTGATCTCCTGCTCGATGGAGAAGAACGGCGCCGCCGGGTCGACGTCGGCGAGCACGCGGCCGTCCTGCCGCATGACGCACGAGGGGTCCTTGGCGCCGCTCAGCGTCAGCAGGACGCGGGCGGTGCGCGCGGCCGGCGGCGCATCGAACACGATCGGACCGGGGGCCAAGTCGTCGCGCACGATCGTGATGACGGTGGCGTCGGACGCGCGCCCTACGGCATCCAGCGCCTGCAGCGCGAAGGTGTTGAAGCTTGCCGGGAGCGGCACGACGACACGGAAGGCCGTCGAACCGTCGCGCGGCACGACCTCTTCGTCGTCGATGAGGAGCGACGTGTTCGCTGGTCGTGTCCCGCGCAGCACCGCGGTCGTCGAGCACGTCGGCGTCGTCGCCTCCGCCAGCTGCGGGGCAACGGGTAGCGGCGGCACCGCGTCCAGCGTGACGTCCAGCGGCAACGCGCAGCCCACGGCCGCCACCGCACCGGCGGCGCAAGCAGCGCCGGCCACCACTGCCCAGCAGCGGAACGACGACGGAGTCGTGGCGTTCATCCGGCCTCCGGGACGCCGACACCGAAGGTGCCGGTACGGTCGATGGCGAAGACGCCGTCGCCGTCGCCGTCGTCGAAGGGAGTCCATACCGGACCCGCCGGCAACGGCTGGAAGAACATTGTCGTCGCCCCGGCGGCGGGGGCCGCCGGCACGCGCAGGCGGGCGCTCGACGGCGTCGCAAGCACCTGCGTCGGCGTGATCGTGTACAGGCGCGTCGTCGGCGTGAAGTTCTCGTACTCGAGGGTCGCGCTCGCCAGCGTGAAGGAGAACGCCGTCGCGCTCGGCAGCGCCCCCGCATCAATCTCGAGCACGATGCCATCGGGGCCGTAGACGACGCCGCCGTTGACGCCGACGAGGGTCGCTTCGATAGGGATGTCGTCGGCGCTGGTGGCGACACAGATCTCGCCGTCGCACACGGTGCCGCCGGCGCAGTCATCGTTATCGGTGCAGCGAGCGGGGCTCGCCGCGTCCTGTAGGACGATCATCGTGCAGCCCGCCAGCGGCACCAACGACGCACAGAAAACGACAGTCAGGACGAGACAAAGTCGCGCGCGCATCGACGACAGCATGCCACGGCGCCGACGCCGACAGTCAACGCCGCCGACGTCGGAGCGTTAACCGGGTCAGGTCGCCGGCTCGGGAGAAGGGCCGCCCAGCGGCAGTGTCGGAGCCTTGCCCGCGCCCTCGCGCTTCTTGCGCTCGTCCTCGATCTGCTCCCGGGTCTTGATCTTCACCGTCGGCTTCGTGCGGGTGATCGTACCGCCGTCCAGGATGACCTTCAGGTCATCGCCGTCGAGGGTCTCGTACTCGAGCAGCGCCCGCGCGATGCCGTGCAACCGCTCGAGGTTTGTCGACAGCAGCCTGCGTGCACGGTCGTACTGCCCCATGACGATGGCCCGAACCTCAGCGTCGATGGTCTGCGACGTCTGCTCCGAGTAGCTCTGTTGCTGGGCAAAGTCGCGGCCGAGGAAGACCTCGCCCTGCTTGGTGCCGAAGTTCAGCGGCCCGAGCTTCTCGCTCATGCCCCACTCGGTCACCATCGCGCGGGCCAGCTCGGTGGCGTGGTCGATGTCCGACGCCGCGCCCGAGTTGATGTCGCCGAACAAGAGCTCCTCGGCGATGCGCCCGCCCATCGCCATCGCGATGCGGTTCTCGGCGAAGTTCTTGTTCATGCTCTTGCGATCGTCGGGCAGGAAGCTGGTGACGCCGAGCGCGGCGCCGCGCGGGATGATCGTCACCTTGTGCAGCGGCAGGAAGTCACCTCGCCGGCCCTGCTCCTCCTGACCGAGCAGCAAGCCCACCAGCGCGTGCCCGGCCTCGTGGTACGCCGTCGCCTCGAGCTCCTTCGCCGTCATGACCAGCGACCGCCGCTCGTTGCCCATCGTGATCTTGTCGCGCGCGGCCTCGAAGTCGGCCATCGCTACCTTATGAGCGTCGCGGCGCGCGGCGATGAGCGCCGCCTCGTTGACGAGGTTCTCGATGTCGGCGCCGCTCTGCCCGGCGTCATGCGCGCCAGCACCTCGATGTCGACGTCGACAGCGAGCGGCACCTTGCGGGTGTGCACCCGGAAGATCGCCTCGCGGCCGGTGACGTCGGGGCGCGGGACAGCGATCCGGCGGTCGAAGCGGCCCGGGCGCAGGATCGCTGGGTCGAGCACGTCGGGCCGGTTCGTCGCGGCGACGATGATCACGCCCTCGCTGGACTCGAAGCCGTCCATCTCGACGAGCAGCTGGTTCAACGTCTGCTCGCGCTCGTCGTGGCCGCCGCCCATGCCCGCGCCGCGGTGACGACCCACCGCGTCAATCTCGTCGATAAAGATGATGCAGGGTGCGTTCTTCTTGCCCTGTTCGAATAGGTCGCGCACGCGGCTGGCGCCGACGCCGACGAACATTTCGACGAAGTCGGAGCCGGCGATGCTGAAGAAAGGCACCCCCGCCTCGCCGGCGATGGCGCGGGCGAGCAGGGTCTTGCCGGTGCCGGGCGGGCCCATCAGCAGCACACCCTTCGGAATGCGACCGCCGAGGCGCGTGAACTTCTTGGGGTCCTTCAGGAACTGGACGATCTCCTCGAGCTCGACCTTGCTCTCGTCGACGCCGGCGACGTCGGCGAACGTGACCTTGTTCTGGCTCTCGTTCATCAGGCGGGCGCGGCTCTTGCCGAAGCTCATCGCCTTGCCACCGCCGGACTGCACCTGACGGATGAAGAAGAGGAAGAGCACGACAATGAGCACCATCGGCAGCCACTGCACGAGCACCACCCAGATGGCGCCATCATCCTTGGGCTCGATGGTGTATGTCGTACCGGCCGTGCGCTGCGCGTTGTCGAGTTTCTTCAGCAGCTCTTCGCTGACGACGCCCAGCGTGATGAAGCGCGTACCGCTCTTGTAGGTGCCCGACAGCTCGACTCCCTTGCCGGTTTCGCGGATCTTCACCTCGGCGACGTCACCTTTTTCGATGGCCGCCACCAGTTCGCCGAAGCGCGCCTCTTCCTGGCGCTGCACCGGACGCCAGAACGACACCCATGCCCCAACGATAATCGCAAGAAATGCGAGCCATACGACCAGGGTCTTGTGCTGCTGCTTCACGTCGCACCTTCCACTGCGCGGCGCGTGCCCGGGGGAGCCGTCCGCTTGTCCAACCGCATACCCGACCGGGGAGCCCGCGCCCCATCGCCTTCGCCGGTCTGATGCACTCTAGGCGCCGGGGTTTCCCCGGAAAGAGCGCTGCGCGCGACCGGTCCGGTCATCATGCGGCGGCGAGGGCACCACGGCAACCTCGTGACCGTCGGCGCTGGCGCGGATCTGCGCGCGGCAGCCTCGCAGGGCGACCTCGCCCGTGCGCCCCTCGGCGGCAAGACGCAGCACCGCTTCGATGGCCGCTGGCGCCGTCCGCGGGTCGGCGTCGAAGCCGGCGATCCGGCGCCGCAACCACCGCCGCAGCAGGGCCGGCGACAGGCGGGCGTCGACGACGGCGACGTCGGGCACCAGGGCCTCCAGCGCGTCGTCGTCCTCGCGCAGGTGCCGCGCATGGCGCGCGAGGGCGGCCTCGACTGTCGACCGCCGCTCGCCGAGGGGGTGCAGGACCGCGTGGCGCAGCCAGCCACGGGCGTTGCGCCCGGCGTCGTCGTCCTCGTCGACCACGACGTCGTGCACGGCGAGGGAGTCGAGCGCCGCGCGCAGCGTCGCCTTCGGCAGCGCCAGGAACGGCCGTACCGCCGCGACCCCCTCGACGGCGGGGGCCACGATCGGCGGGGCCGCGCCGCCGCGCCCGCCCCCGAGCCCCGTCAGGTGCAGCAGCACGCCCTCGGCGACGTCGCCCCGGTGGTGGGCGAAGACGACGGCCCCAAGACCATAGTCGCCGGCGACGGCGCGCAGCGCTGCGTGGCGCGCCCGTCGCAGCGAAGCTTCGTCGCCGCGGTGGGGGGCGACGACGCGGACCTCGCCCGTGAGACCCAGCAGGCGGGCGCGGGCGACGACAGCGTCGGCTTCTACGGCAGCCGTCGCGCGGCGGCCGTGGTCGACGGCGACGACAACGAGAGCGCGGCCCGCGCGGCGCGGCCAGCGCGCCGCGGCCTCGAGCAGCGCCCGCGAATCCGGCCCCCCGGAAACGGCCAGGACCGCGCCGCGCGCAAGCACCGCACAGCGCTCGTCGACATCGTCGAGGGCGCTCCACAGCGGCTGCAGCGCCCGCCGTGTCGCGGTGCGGCCCGGTCGCGGCCGTTCGTCAGCCGGCATCCGGGTCGAACGGCGGGCGACCGGCCTTCTCGTCGCGCGCCGCCAGCGCCGCGGGCGCGGCCGCGCAGTACTTCTTCAGCTTCTTCGACGGCACGCCGTCGGCGTCGAAGCAGTCGCAGGGGTAACCGTTGCCGTCGCCGTCGGCGTCGCACTCATCGACCGGCGTGAAGTCGAGGCAGGCGAGCTGCCCGAAGCTGACGATGGCCTGACACGTGAAACCCTCACCGGCCTCGGCGCACTCGGTGTCGGCCTCGCACTGCCTGGTGCAGAACGGACGCCCACCGTCGACGGATGCGCACAGGGCCTGGGAGCAATTGTCGAACGAGACGTCGCGGACGAGGTCGTTCTTGCCCGGCTTGATGTCGACCTTCGATAGGACCTCTTTTGCGTTGGCGTCGCACGGCAGCCCGATCTCGGACTCGCATCCCACGACGAGAAACAGCGCCGGCGAACAAAACGACACGACGAACCGTGCGAGCGGACGCATGGAGACTCCCAAGACAGCCAGTGACCACGGACGTCGCTACGTTAGCATGACAGCGACCAGCGTGGTCGAAGGAACACTCCGCTGCCTCTCGCGCGGTCCGGCGACGAGCGCTCGGCTTGTTGATGGTCGCGCGGTGGTGCTATCCCCGAACGAAACGTCGGACTGGCACTCGCGCGTGGAGAGTTTCGGATGCGTTGGCAGACAACGACGGTGAGCAGCCGGGGGCTCGGCAGACGGATCGGTCGGGGAATCGGCTGGGGCGTCGTCTGCGGGATGGCGTCACTCCTCGCCGTCGCGTGGCCGGCGCTCGCCGCCGACGCGGCCGCCGACTCCGACCTCCAGAAGGAGGCCGCCGGGCAGGGCACGCAGGAGAACGTCGACGCCGGCACCGGCAAGACGCTGCAGGAGCGCATCCGCGCCGTCAGCCGCCGCACGTTCCTGAAGGCCAACCGCTTCGAGCTGGCGCCGCAGGCCGGCATCTCGACCAACGACCCGTTCTTCCGCTCGTGGGCGTTTGGCACGCGGGGCAGCTGGCACTTCAGCGAGGAGTTCAGCCTCGACCTCGGCGGCGCCTTCGCTCCGATCCAGGAGCAGCTCGACATCTTCCGCGCGCTGAACGTCGACCCCAGGGACCTCGACCTGACGAAGGTCGCGACGACAACTCTCGTCGGCTACGGCGACATCGGCGTCACCTTCTCGCCGTTCTACGGCAAGGTCGCGCTTGCCTCCGAGTTCGTCGGACACTTCGACATCTTCGTGTCGTCAGGGCTCGGCCTCGTCGTCGATGGCCAGCTGACCAGCCCGGCGGTCCACCCGGCGCTCGAGCTAGGAATCGGGTCGCGGCTGTTTCTGAACCGTTGGCTGTGCCTGCGCGCCGACGTCCGCGACTTCCTGTATCCCTCGGACATCAACGGCGAGCAGTCGCTCGGCAACCTGCTGTTGCTGAACCTCGGCGTCGGCGCCTTCTTCCCCCTCGACTTCGACTACTCCGCCGAGACCATCGGCGCGAAGGACTGACACTATGGCGCCGACGCTGCGGACCACCATGGCTGCCTTCGCCGTCGGGCTCGCGCTCGCCGGTCCCACGCGCGCCGAGGAAACGACCGAGCTTGCCCTCGAAGAGCCCGGCGCGACACCTGACGCCGCGGCCGCTCCGGCCGATGGCGCCGACGCTAAGCTCGGCGCGACCGAGTCGACCGAGGCGACCGAGTCGGGCAAGACCGCCACCGACGAGGGCATCGACCTGACGCTGCAGGACCGCATCAAGGCGGTGGCCCGCAAGACCTTCCTGAAGGCCGGGCGCTTCGAACTCGACCCGATGGTCCAGGTGACCGTCAACGACGCGTTCATCCGCACCTGGTCCGTCGGCGGCCGCGCGGCGTGGCACATCAACGATGCCTTCGCCCTCGAGCTTGGCGGCGGCTGGGTGCCGCCGGGGTTCACCCAGCGGCTCGAGCCCGCCGAGCTGCTCAAGGAGAAGCTCGCGCTCATCAACATCGACAACCAGCTCGTGGGGATGGCCGACATCGGCCTGACGTTCTCGCCCCTGTACGGCAAGGGCGCCGTCTTCGGGGACGGCATCGTCAACTTCGATGGCTTCCTGTCGGCGGCTGTTGGTGCGACGTTCGACAACGGTCAGGACGTCGTCCATCCGGCGATGACCGTCGGCATAGGTACGCGCGTGTTCCTGACCCGCTGGCTCGTGCTGCGCGGCGACGTGCGCAACACGCTCTACCCGCAAGAAAAGTCGCTGATCTCGACGCTGCAGAACCTCCTGTTCGTCGGCGTCGGTGTGGGCTTCTACCTGCCGCCCGACTTCGCCTACCAGTACGAAGCGGCGCGCGTGAACCCCAATGGGTGACCGCATGACGTCGACGACACCGGGGATGACGCTGATGACGCACGAGCCGAGCCCGAACCCGTCCGGCCGCATCTGGGCCGGCGCGCTGTCCCGCCTCCGCGGCGCGCGCGCGGCGACCGCAGCGTGCAGCGGCGTCGTCGGCGCGCTGCTGTTGTGCGGGCCGCTGTGGTCGACGTCGACACGCGCTCAGGACGACGGCTTCAGCTTCGACATCGTCGAAGAGGGGGTCAAGGATGTCGACACGGCGCGCCTCGACGCGGCCAGGGACCTCGTCAACCAGGAGCGCTTCGGCGAGGCGCTCGGCGAGATGGAGGCCATCCTCGCCGACAAGAGCCTGAAGAAGCATCACGAGCAGACCGAGTACGCCGCCGCCAAGGCGCTGTACCGCATGGGCGCGTACCACGCGGCCCTCGCCCGGTTCCAGAAGATCCTCGACGTCGGTCCCAAGCACCCGCAGTACGCTGAGAGCCGCAACTGGCTGTTCTTCGTCAGCCGCAAGATCAAGGACGAGCTCGCGGCCCTGCAGATGGTGTCGATCTATGCGAAGGCCGAGGACATCCCTGCCGAGCAGCAGTCCGAGCTGAGCTACGCTCTGGCTCGCTTCTACTTCCTGCTGGCGCTCAACCAGGGCGCTCGCGGGGTCGAGGTCCAGTCCACCGAGCTCGAGGCTTCGCCGGACGCCCCGCTTGACGCGCCGCCGGACGGCGAGGCTCCCGCCGGCACGCCGAAGCCCGCCGACGACGACGGCTTCAACTTCTCGGGTGACGACCTCGGCGGCGGTGACGACGACGGCTTCGGCTTCGACTTCTCCGGGGCCGAGAGCAAGCCGGCGGCGAAGCAGACCAAGTCGAAGAAGAAGTCGAAGGAAAAGGCTGACGAGAAAAAGCCCGCCGACACACCACCGCCGGCGGCTTCGCCGCCGGTGCCGCCGCGCAGGGCGACGCCGGCTCGTGCGGCGCACAAGGCCGAGAACCCGAAGTCCGCCGAGGAGTCGCTGTCGGCGGCGCTGAAGGCTGTCGAGCGCGTCGACGAAGGCTTCGCGCTGTCGGCGCAGTCGACGTACCTGAAGGGCCTCATCAACTTCGCGCGCGGCGAGTTCGAGCCCAGCGTCAAGGCGTTCCGCGAGGTCGTGCGCAGGACGAACCCGCGCGGCGGCGGTGTCGAGAACGAGAAGCTGCGCGAGATGGCGCTCTTCTCGCTGGCGCGCGTGCACTACCAGTTCGAACAGTTCCGCTACGCCATCTTCTATTACGACCGGATCAGCCGCGACTCCGAGGCCTGGCTCGACGCCGTCTTCGAGTCGTCGTGGGCGCACTTCCGGCTCGGCGAATACGAGAAGGCGCTGGGCAACCTCGTCACGCTGCAGTCGCCGTTCTTCATCGACGAGTACTACCCCGAGTCGTCGATCCTGAAGGCCATCACGTTCTATGAGAACTGCCGCTACCCAGAGGCGCGGGCGTTCCTCGGCGAGTTCAAGCAGAACTACGGCGGCGTGCTCGGCGAGCTTGAGCGTCTCGTGGGCGCGCCGAAGGGCGAGGCGTCGACGGGAGGGGCGGCCAACGAGGTGGTGGCGCCGAGGACCGCCGAGCAGCTGTTCACCGAGCTCACCGAGCTGGAGAAGAAGGTCAGCGAGGGCAAGGATGACGCGGCGCGGTCGATCGCGTTGACGGCGCGCCTGCTCCGTCTCGCCTTGTCCGACAAGCGAGTTGCCGGCTTCCGCGAGGCCATCTCCGAAATCGACGATGAAAAGGCGATGCTGGCGGCGACGCCGCCACCATTCAAAGGCGGCATCATGCACACCGAGCTGATGAAACGCCTCGACGACCGACGCGCCGAGCTGGTGCGGGACGCCGGGACGCTGCTGCGCGACAAGCTCGAGGCCGAGCGCGCGTTCCTGCGCGACCTGACCGCCAAGCTGCTGCGCATCGAGTTCGAGATTGAAAAGATGGAGAAAGAGGCGCTCGAGGCCTCGCTGGCGAACCAGAACCAGACTGTGAACCTCGACAAGTACAGCTTCACTGCCGCGACCGACGACGAACGTCTGTACTGGCCGTTCGAAGGTGAGTATTGGCGGGACGAACTAGGTGCGTATCAGTACACATTGACCAAGGGCTGCCGGCCGCCCGAAGAGACCACGATCACGGGCAACTGACCTGCCACGCCCGATCGGTACTTCACGCTCGTTCCGTCCGTCACGCTCGTTCCGTCCGTCACGCTCGTTCCGTCCGATCCTCTCCGGAGCCCTCATGCAGCTCGTCCGCGCCGTCGTCCTCGCCGTCGCCGTCCTCACCGCCGGTCGCGCCGCCGCTCAGGACCCCGACCGGCCCTCGGTCAACACGGCGGCGAAGGATAGCGCCAAGGCCGACGCCGCCGCCGAGGCCGAGGCCGAGAAGGCCCGCAAGCAGCGCGAGAGCCGCGTGCCTACGGTCGTGCAGGAAGAGGAACGCCAGAAAGTCGAAGTCTCGCCGGAGCCGACGCTCGAATACGAGGACTACCGTCGCCAGACCGAGGTGAAGGTCGCGTCCAAGCGCAAGGGACTGATCGGAAAGCTAGATGCGATCCTGGCGCAGAACCCGCCCGACGACGAACAGCCTGAGCTTTTGTTCCAGAAGGCCGAGCTGTTCCTTGAGGAGGCGCAGTACTGGTTCTTCGAGGCCAACCGCATCGACGACGAGCTCGCCGCGGCGTTGTCCAAGGGCGACGACGCGAAGATGACCGCCGTGTCCGACAAGAAGGACAGGCTGCTGGCGCAGCAGAAGAAGTGGGGCGAGGACGCGATCCTCCTCTTCGAGGAGATTGAAAGGAAGCATAAGAAGTTCGAGCGAATGTCGGATGTTCTTTACATGATGGGCCAGGTGTACTGGGATCGCAATGATTACAAGCAGGCGCTGGCCGCCTACCGGAAGCTGATCAAGGATCACGCGAAAAGCCAGTACATCTCCGACGCCTGGCTTGCCTTTGGCGAGTACTTCTTTCAGGTGTCGCCCGAGAACGAGCGTGACGTGCAGAAGGCGCTCGACGCTTACATCAAGGCCGCTGCCAATCAGGAGTCCGCCGTCTTTGGCTACGCGACCTACAAGCAGGGCTGGTGTTATTATAACCTTTCACGTCACGACAAGGCGGCGGAAAAATTTAAAGAGGTCGTGCTGTATAGTCAGGTGAACAGCTCGATCCTCGGCGAACGTCGCATCGGCCTCGCGAAGGAGGCTCGCAAGGACTACGTGCTGGCCTACGCCCAGTACGGCTCGGCGGGCAACGCGTCCGACGAGTTCAAGACCATCGCCGACGGCGACGAGCATCGTGCGATGCTCGACCGGCTGGGCGACATCTATTACGGCGACGGCAAGGACCGCGACGCGATCATCACGTACCAGAACCTGATGAAGATGACGCCTGGAAATACGCGAAATCCACTGTATCAAGGGAAGATCGTGAAGCTCGCCAGTCGCATTGGCGAGAAGAAGCAGGTCGTGGGGCAGGCGCGCAAGCTCGTCGACGAGTACAAGCGCGTCCGCGCGGTGGCGGCGGCGATCAAGGAGGCCGACCCGAACCGGGCGGTCGTGCTCGACGATCTGCAGAGCGCCGACGACGTCTCCGACAACACGCTCCGGTTCCTGTCGACGACATGGCACAACGAGGCCAAGAAGACGCTCGACAGTTCGACCTTCGAGTACGCCTACGAGATCTACGGCGACTACCTGGAGTTGTTCCCCCAACGGAAGGAGGCGTACGAGATGCGCTTCTTTTTTGCGGAACTCCTGTTCAAGCTGGAGCGCTTTGAACTGGCGGGTGAGCAATACATCAAGGTTTATCAGGCCGACACGAAGGGGAAGTGGGCCGAGGCCGCCGCCGAAGAAGCCGTGCGGTCCTACGAGGAGGTGATGAAGGACTTCGACCGCGTCTCCAAGGCGCGCCCGCAGCCCACGCTGGCGCCCGGTGATGGCTCGAAAGAGAAGCCCATTCCCGACACCAAGAAAAAGTACATCGCAGCCTGTAATAACTACATTGCGAACTTTCCGAAGGGGAAGCTCGTCGTCGAGGCGACGTACAAGATCGCGCGCACGCTTTATGACTACAACTACTTCAAGGAGTCGACACCGCGGTTCATCGATTTCACCGAGAAGTATCCCGACCATCCGCGCGCCGAGCAGGCGGCGAACCTCGTGCTCGACACGTTCAACATCCAGGAGGACTGGACGGCGTTGAACGCCGCCGCGCGGCAGTTCGCCAAGAACGATACGTTGATGCGTTCGAAGGAGTTCGCAGCCGTCGTGTCGAGGGTGAAGGAAGAGTCGAGCTTCAAGCTCATCAACGACTTCGAGAAGAAGAAGGAGTGGGGTGAGGCCGCGAAGCGCTACCTCGCGTTCGCCGACGAATTCCCCCAGGGCGGCCTTGCCGACAAGGCGCTCGCCAACGCGGCCGCGATGTACACGCGCTCCGGCGAGCTTGACCGCGCCATCAAGGCGCGCCTGCGGCTGGTGAACAGCTACAAGACGTCGCCGCTGGTGCCTGACCAGATGTACGCGCTCGCCGCCGGCTACGAGCAGGTGGTGGCCTACAAGGAGGCCGCGGCGTGGCTCGAGCGCTTCGTGACCGAGAACCCGAAGGACACGCGGGCCAGGGACGCGCTCTACAATGCTTCCATCTACCGGCACGGCACCAACGACACGAAGAAGGCGGTCGAGGACCGCGAGCTGTACCTGAAGTCGTTCAAGGACGCCGCCGACGTCGAGGACGTCGCCTTCTCGATCGCCACGACGTGGGAGGAAGCGGGCAACACGAAGAACGCGGTGGCCGCCTACACCGCCTTCGCCGAGCAGTGGCGGCGCAAGAACCCGGTGCGGGCGCTGAACGCGCAGTACCGCGCCTACCGGCTGCTCGAGAAGAACAAGGGCAGCAAGACCGAACTCGAGCGTGCGTACAAAGAGTTGGAGACGCAGGTGCGGGTATTCCAGCGAAGCGGAAAGCCTGTGGACGAGGTCGGTGATCCGCTGGCGTTGGTGGCCTTCCGCGAAGCCGACCTGGTGCTCACGAGCTACAAGTTCGTGAAGATCACGCGCGCCGACAACCCGACGGAGTTCAAGAAGACGCTGCAGCAGAAGCGCGACGCCAAGGACGACGTGAAGAAGGCCTACACCGAGGTCGTGAAGCTGAAGTCACCCGAGTGGGCCGTCGCGTCGCTGTTCCGTATTGGCGAGGCCGAGGCGAACCTGGTGAAGGTCTTCAAGGAGGTCCCTGCGCCCCGCGGCCTGACCGACGAACAGGCCCAGCTGTTCAAGGACAAGCTCGAGGACATGACGCTCCCCATCGAGGAGGAGGCGGCCCAGACGATGATCCTCTGCCTCGACAAGAGCGCCGAGCTGGCCGTCTTCAACGAGTGGACGCGCCAGTGTCTGGCGTACCTCGAGGAGCATCGACCAAACCAGTATCCAAAGAACAGCGCCGACGCGCGCACGCCGCTCGTCGTGAAGCGCGATCGCAGCGAGCAGGGGCAGGGGCTCGTGCTGACGTTGCCGAAGCCTGGCGAGAAGCCGAAGCCCGAGCCGGGCACCGAGCCGCCGCCGGCTCCGCGCGGTACGTCCTCGATGGCGGGCGTCAAGCAGGAAGAGTCGATGGAGCTGTCGGCGGGCGAGCTTGGAGGTGCGAAGTGAAGCCGCGAACCCACGAGCCCCAAGGCCACGTGCGCCGTTCGCTGCTGCTCGGCCTCGGCGCCGTCACGAGCTTGTCGGTCGGCGCCTGCCAGACCGTCAACGCCGCCGTCGACGCCGTCGGCGGCGACAAGAGCATCCAGGCCGCGGCTGACGCCGGCGCCGACGCCAGCACCGGTGAGGCCGTCGCTGGTCGCGCCGCGCGGGTCGCCTTCGCCCGCGGCGCTGACACGTTCAAGACCTCGGCGGGTAAGGACGTCGCCGCGGCACGGGGCTCCTTCGAGGAGGCCGCGCGCGCCGACGCCAGCTTCGCCCTCGCCCACTACAACGTCGCCGTCCTGTTCGAGAAGGAGGGTCGCACCGACGATGCGCGCAAGAGCTACCGCCAGGCCCTCGACCTCGACCCGACGCTCGATGCGGCGGCGAACAACCTCGGTCTGCTACTCGAGAAGAGCGGCCAGCTCGACGCTGCTCGCGCGCTGTACACCGAGATCATCAATAAGAACCCCGAGGCGGTCTCCCCGCGGCTGCGCCTCGCCCGCCTCGCGCGCGAGAGCGGCGACACGAAGACGGCGAAGAAGCTCGCCCGCGAGGCGCTGCAGTTCGATGCGGCGTCGCCGACCGCGTACCGGCTCCTTGCCCGCGTCTACGCCGAGGAGAAGCAGGCGCAGCTGGCTCGCTTGACGGCGTTGCGCGGCGCGAAGCTCGCGCCCGACGACCCCGAGCTGAACTACGCGCTCGCGCTGGTGGCGATGAACGCCAAGGACGTCGGCGTCGCGCGTGCCCTGCTGAGCAAGGTCATCGAGCGCGACCCCGAGCACGTCGACGCGCGCGCGCAGCTCGCCGACATGGCGCTGTCGAATCGCGACTGGAAGACCGCGTCGCAGCAGCTGGAGGCGCTCACGAAGCTCGACGCGCAGAACGCCAGCGTCTGGAACAACCTCGGCCTCTCATACAAGGGCTTCGGCCGCTTCGACGATGCGCGCGGCGCGTTCCAGAAGGCCATCGCCGTCGATGCCGCCTTCGCCGAGCCGGCGCTGAACCTTGGAATCCTCGAGCTGCGCCACCTGATGAACGCCGAGAACGCGCGCGTCGCGCTCGAGAGCTACGTCGGCAAGGCTGGCACCGCGTCGAAGGAGGCCGAGAGCCTGCTCGAGGAGGCGCGCACGCTGATCGCCTCGCAGGCCGAGGAGAAGCGGATGCTGGCCGAGGCTGCGCGGGCCGAGGAAGAGGCGAAGCGCAAGGCCGAGGAAGAGGCGCGGGCGGCCGCCAACCGCCCACCGCCGCCTCCCGAAGCGACCCCGCCCCCAGCCGAAGAGGCCCCACCGTCGCCGGCGGAGGCAGCCCCGGTGGAGACGGCGCCCCCCCCGGTCGCCGAGCCGGCAAAGCCGACTCGCAAGGCCCTGAAGAAGAAAGAGAACAAGAAAGAGAAACAGCCGGATGCGCCGGCGAAGGACGACAATTTCTACAATGACTGAAGGCCTGACGAAGGACCGCCGCGCCGGTCTCGAGCCGCTTGGTGACGTCGGGGGTACGGGGGGCCGTCGCGAGTGTCCTCGAAGCCAGAGCGCGCGGGAGCCGGTCCAGCAGTGCTAGCGTCACGACTGTCAGGAGCACGTATGAAGGTCAGCGTCGCAACCATCACCCTCGCCACACTGCTCGCGACCGCATCGGCGGCGCAGGACGACGGCGTTAACGTCGAGGGCGGTGTGTCGTACCAGCGCAAGACGGTCATCAACTTCGAGGATGACACCATCGAGGGCGACCTGAAGACACCCGATGGCCAGTACCTGAACGTCAAGAAGAAGCTTCGTCACAAGAGCCTCATCCGGATCCGCAAGGACTTCCGGCGCGAGGTCCTGTCGTCGGTCGGCGACCTGTAACGACATCCGTCCGTCGCCGGATGGCCTGAGGGCACCGTGCGGCGGAAGAGTGGATCCTTTTAGGAGCAGGCTACGCTGGACACCACCGCGGGCGGGCGGGGAAGCAGCGGGCAACACGCGCGGTCCCATGGCGAACGAGGAGAGAAGGATATGCCCAGACCCATCGGGATTCGTATCCACCGCGGCGGCGACTTCGTCGAGACCCAGGTTTTCGACCGCGACATCGTGAAGATCGGCCGCCTCGCGTCGGCCCATCTGCGCCTCGAAGACCCGAAGGTGTCGCGGATCCACGCGGTCATCGAGGTCGCCGAGAACAAAGAGGTCGCGATCATCGACATGGGCGCCGCCGAGGGCACGCTCGTCAACGGCGAGAGGGTCAGCCGCGCGCGACTGAAGCACGGTGACGAAGTAGGCCTCGGTGACTCGCGCCTGGTTGTCATCCTTGACGACGTCGAGCTGGCGGCCCTGAACGGGATGGTGTCGGCGATGCCTGTCGCGGCCTCCGTGACCGAGCAGCTGCGGGCATCCGACCTCAGCGACATGCCGCCGCCGCCGATGACCACCAACGGGGGCGTCTTCGCCACCGGCTCCACCGACGTGGCGGCGCTGCGGGCGGAGCTCGGCGCCGCCGTGGCGGCCGTGTCGACGACGTCCACCGACGTCTTCCTGGCGCCGGCGCTCGATCTGGGGCCCCCGGGCGCAGCGCTGGTGGCCGAGCCGTCGGCGATGGCGGCGGTGACTGTGCCGCCGGTGACGGCGCCGCCGGTGACTGCGCCGCCGGTGACGGCGCCGCCGGTGACGGCGCCGCCGGTGACGGCGCCGCTGGTGACTGCGCCGCTGGTGACTGCGCCGCTGGTGACTGCGCCGCCGGTGACTGCGCCACCTGTGGCGGTTGCGCCGCCGCCGCGCCTGGCGCGCACGCTGGCCCCTTCGATCCTGCCGCCGTTGCCGCCCATCCCCGAGGACGCCATCACGCCCGAGAACCGCTTCATCGAGGTGACGCTCCGCTGGGGCGGAACCGTGATGGACGTACGGCGGCTGAAGGAGACGGCGAATTTCAGCATCGGCCGCGACACCGAAGACAACTTGTTCGTGCCGCTCGACGGTGCCAGCCACGTGCTGTTGACGTCGGCGCAGGGCCAGGGCTGGAAGGTCCGTTACACCGACGGCATGTCGGGCAACGTGACGCGCGGCGAGCACAACGCCGCCCTGTCCGACGCCGGCGGCACGCCTGACGGCGACGCGTTCGCGATCCCGCTGACCGACGACACTGTCGTGTCCCTGGGCTTCGGCTATCATTCGCTCGAGGTGCGTCCCGTCGCGAAGTCGCGCATCGTGCCGATCCTGCCGTTCTTCGACGCGCTGTGGGCCAACGCTGCCCTCGTGACGCTGTTCGGGTCGGCGGTGATGGTCGCCACGCTCACGCTGATGCCCATCGGCATGGACAGCCTCGACGACGACCTGATGACCAACCCGACCAAGTTCCAGACATTGCTCCTGAAGCCGCCGCCCAAGGACAACTCGTTCCTGAAGAACTTCAAGGGGCCCAAGGAACAGAAGCAGGCCGCGCAGAAAGACGCCAGCAAGATGGGCGACAAGAAGGCCGACCCCAGGAAGGATCAGGGTCGTGCGGCCACCAAGGCCAAGGACAAGCCGACCGACGAAGAGATCGTGCAGAACAAGATGGCCGCGCTGTTCGGCGAGAAGGGGGGTGTCGCGCAGCTGTTCGGCGCCGAGAGCGGCGGCGCGCTTGCGGCGGCCCTCGGTGGCCTCGACGGCGCGCGCGTCGCCTCGGGCTTCGGCACCGGCGGCATGGGCCTGCGCGGCGGCGGCCCCGGCGGCGGCGGCATCGGCGTGGGCACGCTCGGCACCGGGCGCATCGGCACGCGTGGCCGCGGCAGCGGCGACGCCGGCTACGGCTCGGGCGAGGGCGGCCTGGGCGCCAAGACCGACCGCGACGTGACGATGACCCAGGGCACCCCGGTGATCCTTGGCTCGCTCGACCCCGAGATCATCCGGCGCATCGTGCGCGAGCACGCCAGCCAGATCCGCTACTGCTATGAAAGCGAGCTGACGCGGACGCCCGGACTGCTCGGTAAAATCGTCATGAAGTGGGTCATCAACGGCGAAGGGCGGGTGATGCAGGCCCAGGTCGCCGATACGCAGATGAAGAACGCCAACGTCGAGAACTGCCTCGCGACCAAGGTCAAGACGTGGCTGTTCCCCAAGCCCAAGGGCGGCGGCATGGTGATCGTCAACTATCCGTTCGTCTTCAAGCAGGGTGGCTGACCACCGTGCAGTAGAAATCCCGGCCGGCGACGCATACGAGCGGGCGATGGGCGACCGTCGCCCTCTTGGTCTTCGCTGGCCAGCGAAGGACGACGGCGCCGGCGAACCGCTGGCCTTCAGGCCCGCGCGCCGCGCGGGGCAGCGCGCTCGGGTCAGCGCGCGCGGGCGGCGCGCGCGACGAGGCGATCGTCGACCACGGCCAGCCGGATGCGGGCGCCGTCCTTGACCTCGCCGCGCAGGATCGCCTCGGACACCGGGGTCTCGACGAGCCGCTGGATCGTCTGGCGCAGCGGCCGGGCGCCGGCGGGGCCGCTATCGCGGACGGACTGGGCGACGAGGAAGCCGAGCACCGGATCGTCGAACTTCAGCTGGATGTTGCGCGTGGTCAAAAGGGCGCGCGCCGACAGCTCGAGCTGCAGCGCCGCGATCCGCTCCAGCTCGGCCCCGGTGAGCGCCGCGAACACGCACTTGTCCTCGATGCGGCCCCACAGCTCGGGCAGGAAGTGCTTGCGCGCAGCGGCGAGCACGGCGTCCTCGCGGGCCTGCTGCTCGCGCTGCGCCTGCGCCTGCGTGCCGGCGTCGACGGCGAAGCCCATGGCTTTCTTCGTCAACGTCGCCGCCTGTGCGCCGAGGTTCGACGTCAAGATCACGACGGCATGGCGGAAGGTCACCGTGCGCCCGCGGCTGTCGGTGAGCCGGCCCTCGTCGAGGATCTGCAGCAGGATCGGCAGCACATCGGGGTGGGCCTTTTCGATCTCATCGAGCAGCACCACCGCGTGCGGGCGCCGACGGATGGCCTCGGTGAGCTGCCCGCCGTCGTCGTGGCCGACGTAGCCCGGCGGCGCGCCGGTCAGCCGCGCCACAGTGTGGGGCTCGCTGAACTCGCTCATGTCGAGCCGCACCAGGGCGCTCTCGCTGCCGTACAGGAACTCGGCGAGCGCCTTGGCGAGCTCGGTCTTGCCGACGCCCGAGGGGCCGAGGAACAGGAAGCTGCCCATCGGACGGTGCGAGCCGAAGCCGGCGTAATTGCGGCGGATGGTGTGGGCCACGCGCTGCACGATGTGCTCGTGGCCGATCACGCGCCGACCCAGGTCGGACTCCATCCGCAGGAACCGCTCCTGATCCTTGGGCTGCACGCGCTCGAGCGGCACCTTGGCGACGTCGGCGCAGACGCGCGCCACCTCGTCGCGCCCGATCTCGGTGACACCGCTACGACGCCCCCGCGACAGCGCCAGATCGAGCAGGTCGAGCGCCTTGGCCGGCAGCTTCTTGTCGTGGATGAACCGCGCTGACAGCTGGACGGCGGCGGCGACGGCGTCTTCGTGGGCGGTGACGCCGTGGTGCTTCGCGTACAGCGGCGCCGCGCCGCGGACGATGCGGATCGCGTCTTCGTCGGAGGGCTCCTCGACGAGGATCTTGACGAAGCGCCGCTCGAGCGCCGGGTCGGCCTCGATGTACTTGCGGAACTCGTCGAGGGTCGTGCTGCCGATGCACGGGAAGTCGCCGCGGGCCAGCGCCGTCTTCAGCTCGTTGGCGGCGTCCTGAGCGCCCTCGCCGGTGCCGCCGGCGCCCATCAGCGTGTGGATCTCGTCGATGAAGACGATGACCTGGCCCTTGCTGCGCAGCACGTCGCGCTTCAGCCCCTGCATGCGCTCGGAGAACGAGCCGCGTAGCGATGTGCCGGCGACGATGCGGCCCATGTCGAGTTCGACGATCACCTTGCCGTGCAGCGGTGACACGTCGACGTCGCCTCGCATCAGCTTGACGGCCAGGCCTTCGACGATGGCGGTCTTGCCCACGCCGGGCTCCCCGACGAGGCAGGGGTTGTTGGCGCGTCGCTTGCCGAGCACGTCGATGAGCTGTTCGAGCTCGGCGGCGCGCCCCACCGACGGGTCGAGCGTGCCGTGCACCGCCATCGCCGTCAGGTTGCGCCCGAGCGACGTCAGCCACGGGAACCGGTCGGGGTCGAGGTCGAAGGCCGTGGGCGGAAGCGTCAACGCCACCGACGGCGGTGGCGGCTCGCGACGACGACGCTCGGGAGGCCGGTCGCCAGCGCGGCCGATGGGGCCATCACCAGCCTGACCACCAGCCCGATCAACGGCCCGCGGCGTCTGCTCCGCCGTCGGTGTCATCAGTGCGCCCAGCGTCGCCGGCGCGGGCGCTGCGGCCGGGTCGTCGGCCGGCGGCGGAGTCGGCCCCGCAGGCAGCCGCGGCGCCGGCGGGGGCGGCCGCGCCCCCGGCCGCTCGCGGGGCGCGTCGGCCAGCGAGACCGCCGCCCCAAGGCCACCGTCGACGAGGGTCTTCTTCGACACGACCCAGTCGCCGCGAATGTCCTGTGCCAGCGGACGCGCATGCGCCCCGCGGCTGGCGAGTTCCTCGAAGCGCGGCTCGGGCAGCTCGCGCGCGTCGAGCAGCGCCTGCTGCAGCCGACGCGGCAGCACACCGGTCACCCAGCTCATCAAGCGGTTGCGCAGCGGCGCGCTGCCCCCAAGCGCGCTCTCGAGCAGCTGTGAGGCCGCGCCCTCGCGCACCTTCAGGAGCGCCACCAGCAGGTGCAGCGTGTTGGTGTGCCGCGCGTCGCAGCGCAGGGCGGTGTCGGTGGCGCTCTGCAGGACCGCCTCGACCGCGCCCGGCTCGTCGACGAGGGCCGGGCCGACCAGTGCCAGCAGGCGGTCGTCGTCGACCTCGGCGTCGCGCAGGACGAGCTCGGCCGGGTTCTTCACCGAGAACAGCGCGAGCACGAGGTGGGTCGTGCCGAGCGGCTGGCCGACGCCGTCGGCGATGGCGCACGCCTCGTGCAGCACGTGGCTGACGTCGGGGGCCGGGGGCAGCTTCCCGTAGCGCTCGAAGGCGAGGACCGCGTCGTGGCTCGTCATCGTCGTGTCGTCCGTCGTCCTTGCAGCCGAAAGCGCCGCCGTCGTCGTCGTCGCAGCCGGCCTGCTTCCGGCCTGCGGCGCGCACCGTGCATCTGATGCCGGCTTGTACCGCCTCTGCGCCGACGACGGAACCAGCCACGGTGCGGACGCGCGCGTTCGTGCGGCAGAAGCGCGCCGGCGTGTGGCCCATCGTCGCTCCGAGGGTGCGCGGTCGTGCTATGGCTCGACGCGGAGAGCGTCGCGCATGTCCGAGGCCGACCCGACAAACGACGCAGCGCCCGCGGGCGCGTGGACACGAGCGGCGGCAGTCGCCGTCGCCGGCGCCGTCGTTGGTGTGGCCGGCCGCGCCTTCTTCGGCCCCGGCGACGTCGCCGCGGTCGCCGGCGTGCTGGGCTCTGTCGCTACCGCTGGTCTGCTGTTTGCGCGGCCGCCCACCGAGCTCGCCGCCTTGCGGGAGGCGCTGCTGCGGATGGAGGAAGACCTCGCCGCGCGCGCGCCGCCGCCGCCGGGGGCGGCGGGTGGCGTGGCGGCCCTGCTGAACCGGCAGGCCGGACGGGAGCAGCGCGCGACGTTGCCGTCGGTCGCCGCGCGCGCCGCGATCGACGATGGCGCCCGCGCCGCGCTGCGCGAGGCCCACGAGCATGCGCAGGCGCAGGGCCAGGTCCTCGACGACACCGGCGCCGCAATGACCGAGCTGGCGGTGTCGGTGAAGACCATCGCGCAGTCGGTGGAGTCGCTGGCGACGTCCGCGGACGAGTCGGGCACCAGTATCCATGAGATGGCCGCGATCAATGACGAGGTAGCCGAGAACATCGGCGAGCTTGCCGCCGCCGTCGAGCAGACCGCCGCGTCGATCGAGGAGATGATCTACTCGATCAAGGAGGTCGCAAAGAACATTGAGGACCTCGCCCTCGCCGCCGAGCAGACGTCGACTTCGATGAACGAGATGGGGGCGAGCATCAACCACGTCGAAGAGAACGCGACGGCCACCGCCCGGCTGTCCGAGGACGTGATCCGCGACGCCGCCCGCGGCGCCGACGCCGTGAAGCGCACGCTGCAGGGCATTGACGACATCCGCGCGAGCTCCCGGTCGGCCTCCGGCGTCATCCGCGCCCTCGGTGAGCGCATCGGCGCAATCGGTAACATCCTCAATGTCATCGACGACGTCGCTGAGCAGACCAACCTGTTGGCGCTGAACGCCGCGATCATCGCCGCGCAGGCGGGCGAGCAGGGCCGCGGCTTCGCGGTGGTCGCCGACGAGATCAAGGATCTGGCCGAGCGCACCGGCAGCTCGACCAAGGAAATCGCCGCGCTGATCCTCGGCGTCCAGGAGGAGTCGAAGAACGCCGTCTCCGCGATCATGCGCGGCGAGCGCGCCGTCGAGAGCGGCGTGCAGCTGTCGCAGGCCGCCGAGGGTGCGCTGGCCGAGATCGTCGGCTCGGCGGGCAAGGCCACCGAGATGGTGAAGGCCATCGCGCTGGCCACCGTCGAGCAGTCCAAGGGCAGCAAGGTCGTCGCCGACGCCGTCGACCGCATCGCCCGCACCGTGCAGCAGGTGGCGGCGGCCACTGCGGAGCAGGCGCGCGGCAGCGAGCAGATCATGCGCAGCACCGAGCGCATGAAGACCCTGTCGAGCCACGTCGAGCTGTCGTCGCGCGAGCAGTCACGGGGCGGCGCGCAGATCGCCGCCTCCATCGAGCACATCAACCAGATGGTGCGTCAGCTGCATCAGGCTCAGCACGAGCAGGCCCGGGGGACGCAGCAGCTGCTCGCGGCGGTCGAGCAGCTGCGCGAACGCCAGCGCCTGCAGGCGGCGGCGGTCGAGCGCGTGGCCAGCAGCCTGCCGTCGGCCTGACCGTCGTTCAGGCGAGCTCGTCGACGCCGATGCGGCGGCAGTCCCCGGCCACGGGGCACTCGCTGCAGCGGGGGCGGCGGGCGTCGCAGATGCGCCGACCCTGGAAGATCAAGGTGTGGTGGGCCTGCAGCAGGCGCTCGCGCGGCCACAGCGCCGAAAGCTCGGTCTCGACCTTGTCGGGGTCGGTCTGGCGGGTCAGTCCCAGCCGCCGGGCGACGCGGCCGACGTGGGTGTCGACGGCGATGGCCGGCTCGCCGAAGCAGTTGGCCACGAGCACGGCCGCGGACTTGCTGCCCACGCCGGGCAGGGTCTCGAGCAGCTCGCGCGCCGGCGGCACCACCCCGCCGAAGTCGCCGACGACGACGCGGGCCGCGGCGACGATGTTCTTCGCCTTGTTGCGGAACAGCCCGATGCTCTTGATGTACGGCTCGACGTCGCCGGGGGCGGCGGCGGCGAAGGCCTGCACGGTGGGAAAAGCCGCGAACAGCGCCGGCGTCACCTTGTTCACGCTGACGTCGGTGGCCTGCGCCGACAGCACGACGGCGACGAGCAGCTGCCACGGCTGCGCCGGGTCGTGGTCGAGCTCGCACCGCGCGTCGGGGTAGCGCGCGCACAGGCCGTCGAGGATGCGCAGCGCCCGCTGCTTCTGCCTGGCCGTCGGCACCGATGCCTCCTTGCGATTCCTGCAGCGGCGGTGCGTACTGACGACGTCACCCCCGCGCCCGTGGCTTATCATGCTGGCCGGTGCCCGCGGTGTCATGCCGGACGCGACCTGCGCGCCGCGCGTGGATCGCCGCGCCGACCTCGCCGGGGTCTTGCCGCCGGCGGCGCGAAGTCCGATGACCCACCGGCAGCGCGGAGGGCGCGATGGACCAGAGCAGGCTGATCGCCGTCGGGCAGATGACCAGCGGTGATGACGTCGACCGCAACCTCGACGCGTGCGCGCGCCTGTGTCGCGCGGCGAAGCAGCAGGGCGCGGCGCTGCTGTCGTTACCCGAGAATTTCGCGTTCCTCGGCCGCGGCGACGGCGAGACCCTCGCCCGGATGGAGCCCCTCGACGGGCCGCTGTTCGCCCGCTTCCGCGCGCTCGCCCGCGACCACCAGCTGTGGCTCTCATTTGGTGGCTTCCCCGAGCGCGCCAGCGACACCCACGCGCACAACGCCCACGTCGTCGTCGACGATGCTGGCAACATCCGCGCCGTCTACCGCAAGATCCACCTCTTCGACGTCGAGCTCGGTGTGTCGCAGTACCGCGAGTCGGCGGCCATCATGCCCGGTCGCGAGGTCGTCGTCGCCAACAGCGTCGTCGGGCGGCTCGGGCTGAGCGTCTGCTACGACCTGCGTTTCCCTGGCTTGTACCAGACGATGAGCGCTCGCGGCGCCGAGGTGCTGCTGGTGCCGGCGGCCTTTACGCTGATGACCGGGAAAGAGCACTGGGAGCCGCTGCTGCGTGCGCGGGCCATCGAGAACCAATGCTTCGTTGCCGCCGCGGCGCAGACAGGGCGCCACAACGATCGTCGGGACACCTACGGCCACGCGATGATCGTCGACCCGTGGGGCACCGTCGTCGCCCAGTGCCGCGACGGCGAAGGCATCGCTGTGGCCACCGTGGACGCCGACTGGATCGCGACAGTGCGACGCCGCATCCCCGTGCACGCCCACCGCCGCGCCGACGTGTACGGACCGGCCTGACGCGGCTGACATCAGCGCGCGTGCAACGGCGTACCGGCGCTTGCATCCCCGGGGACGACGTCGAGCGCGTCGCGCGGTTCACCGTGCGCGGGGCCCGGCGTCCACGGCCTTCGCGGGAGCGCGATGCAGCACATCCTGATCCACGATCGCAACGAGCCGGAGTCGACCGAGACCCAGACCCACGGGTTCGCCCGCGAGCGCCGGGGGTCAGTGGCGACGTCGATCGATGTGCCGTTGGCCGGGCCGGCGACGGCGGTCCAGCACCGTCGTCACCGTCGGACGCGGGCCGACGAGCTGCTGGTCAAGATCCGCATCGGCGATGGGATGGTCGTTGCCCGCGTCGAGACCATCTCGCTGGCCGGTCTGTCCGCGCCCATGCAGAGGCCCGTGCCCTACGGCGCATTCGTCGAGGTGGCGCTGCTGCGCCGGGGGCCCGACGAGCTGCCGCTCACCGGGATCGTCGTCGCCGACGGCGCGCGGCGCGCCGGGCTCGCGCTCCGCTTCGAGGGCGTCGGCAGCGTCACCGGCGGCGCACCTGCTGGTCGTGCTCGCCCAGCAGGTGCGCCGCCGGTGACGCCCCCGACGTCGACGTCAGACCGACAATGCCGCTGGTGCCTGGCGAGAGCGTCCGCGACCACGCGCTCGACGAGCGGCGGCGCAAGGTCGCTCTGCTGCAGGCCGAGAACGAGCGCCTGCGGGCCGAGGTGAAGGACGCCGACACCGCCCAGGCGCTGGTGGGCCGCCTGCGCCTCGGGGTGAAGCGGCTGCGGGCCAGCGCCGACCACTCCGTCGTCGTCGACGCCGCCGCGCTGGCCGACCTGCAGCGCGACGCCTGGCAGGCGGGGGTCGCCGCGGCGCGGGTCGCTGCCGCCGCGCGCAAGCCGCGTTGAAGTCCTTGGCGCGCGCGTGCCCCGAACCTCGCCGCGCGTGCCCCGCGAACCTCGCCGCGCGTCCCGAACCGCGCAGGGCGTGGCTACTCGGCTGCTTCCTTCGGCGGCGCCTTCGTCGTCTTCGCCGACGGCTTCTTCGGCCGCCCGAGCAGGCGCGAGAACAGGCTGCCCGACGAGGCCTCGATCTCGAGCAGCACGCCCTTGCTGCGCGGCTCGAAGCGCTCGACGAAGCGGTCGGCGATCTCGCGGCGCTCGGGCCCGTGTGCCGTCGCCGCGCTGGCGTGGGCCTGGCGCGCGAGGATCTCGGCCATGTGGCTGTAGCAGAGCAACTTCGTCAAGCGCTCGGCGTGCAGTATGCCGAACGAGAAGTCGCGCGACGGCTCCCAGTCGCCCGACAGCAGGCTGCGCCACGACGTCATCGGCTGGCCCTTGACCGTGCCGAGCTTGTCGGCGGCGATGCGCGACAGGATCGTCTGCATCGCCGACAGCGTCGTGACCTTCAGGCGGGCCACGGCCTTGTCGAGGGGATCGTTGGCCGACAGCGCGACGAAGCGCGCCTCGGCGATGTCGCGGGCGAACTTCGTCGGGTTCTTCAGCACGGCGAGCAGGTTGTCCTTCAGCGCCATCAGCGACTGGATCTGACTCGTACCCTCGTAGACCGGGATGATCAGCGCGTCGCGCAGCAGCTTCTCGACACCGGTCTCGACGATGTAGCCTGACCCGCCGAACAGCTGCATCGCCATGCGGGCCTGCCGCACCGACTCCTCGCCGCCGAAGTACTTGATGAGCGGCGTCAGCTCGCGCGAGCGGGCGGCTTGGTTCTTCGCCTTCTTCTCGAGGCTCTTGCGGTCGTCCTCGGAGGATGGCGGCCGCACCTTCAAGAGCAGCTTCAGCCGCATGCTCGCCTCTTCGTGGAACGCCGCCTCGAAGGTCATTGCGCGCAGCGCGCGGATCGCGACGTCCATCTCGTCGAGGTAGTCGGCGACCATCTCGTGGCGAGCGATGGGCTTGCCCATCGACACGCGCTCTTCGGCGTAGGCGCGGGCCGTCCGGTACGACGCCTCGCAGCTGCCGAGCGCCTCGAAGGCGACGCCGATGCGGGCATTGTTCATCAGCACGAGCATCAGGCGGAAGCCGTCGCCGCGCTGGCCGAGCAGCTCGGCGACGCTGTCTTCGTAGTGGATGGTGGCAGCGACGCAGGACCGCTGGCCCATCTTGTGCTCGACGCCACCGATGATGAAGTTCTTCTTCGCGCCGGTCGCACCCTTCGAGCAGGCCTTGCGCTGGGCGTCGACGTGACCGGGCACGTAGAACAACGACAGGCCCTTCAGGCCGGGGTGGGTTGCCTCGTCCTCGCTGCGGGCGATCACGATGTGGTGCTCGCCGTGGCCGGCGGTGATGAAGATCTTCTGGCCCGTCAGACGCCAGGTGCCGTCGGCCTGCTGCGTCGCCTTCGAGCGCAGGCGCGCCAGATCGCTGCCTGCCTGCGGCTCGGTGAGCACCATGGCGCCCCACTCGCGCCCTTCGCCGATGCGCTGGATGGCGCGATCGAAGCGCGACTTCACCGGAACGCCGCCCTCGTACGTCACCGAGCCCTCTTCGTTCGAATAGAACAAGAGCGCCTGGGCGATGCCGCCGTAGAACGCGAACTGCCCAGGCACCGAGGCGTCGGCGCGGGTCAGCAGCTCCATCAGGATCTGGTTGATGAGCAGCGGCGCGTTGGTGCCGCCGAGCCGGCGCGGCAGCGTCAGGCCGAAGGCGCCGAGGCCGGCAAGGCCCGCGAAGATCTTCTTCATCCTCGCGGTGTCTTCGACCTCGCCGTCCAGCAGCGTCGGGTGCTGCGCGCCGAGCTCGTGCTCGTGGGGCGCGACCTCTTTCGCGATGTACTCGCCCAGCGTCGTGAGCATCTCTTCGTAGAAGGCGCGGCCGTCGGTCCCCGAGGTCAGCCGATCCTCGTCGAGGAACAGCTGCTCCTGCAGGTCGACGAGCGTGCCCCAGTCCAGCTGCGACAGCTGGAACCGCAGGTCGTCATTGTCGAGGAAGAAGTTCGTGGAGGCCGGCTGCGCCATCGGGACACCTCGCGTGGTGTCAATAGCGTAGGGCAGTTGACACGGATGTCAATTGCGCCACGCGACGAGGCCGGCGACCCGGGGCAGCGGGGGCAGGCCGCGGGGGGGGGCGGCCGGGGCGGCCGGGGCGTGTGTCGATACCGGCGGCAGATGTCGTGGTCGCGCTATGCAGAGAACGTGGGAAACGCGCTCTCGTTCATCGCGCTGGCGGCCTGGCCGCTCGTCTGTCTGGCGGCCTTCGCGCGCTTCAAGCCCAATGTCGCCGTGATCATCTCGTTCATGGGCGCGATGCTTTTCTTGCCCGAGAAGGTCGAGATCAAGGCGCCGTTCCAGCCCCTCGACAAGGTCTGCATGGCCTCGATCGGCGCGCTGCTCGGCGTGCTGTTGGTCGGCGAGGCGCGGCGCAAGCTGTGGAAGGCGCGGCCGTTCCTCGGTTCCGAGATCTGGGTGTTCCTGATCATGGTCGGCGCGTTCGGCACCTCGTTCACGAACCAGGAGCCGCTGAATTACGGCATGGCGTCGTTGCAGCCGCTGAACACGTGGGAGGCAGTCTCGGTCTGCGTCGGCGACGTCTACAACTACTTGATCCCATGGATCATCGGCCGAGCGATATTTACCGACCGAGAAGACGCCAGGGTCTTGCTGAAGTCGTTCCAGATCGGTGCGGTGATCTATCTGCCATTTATTATGGTAGAAATCGTGATGAGCCCGCAGATGCATAACTGGGTGTACGGCTTTGCTCAGCATGACTTCATCCAGACGATGCGCGCCGGTGGCTACCGCCCGATGGTGTTCATGGGGCACGGCCTCGGGCTGACGCTCTTCCTGGCTGCCGCGATTCTCGCTGGCATGGTGTTGACCCTCGCTCGGCGGGCCACGTTCTTCCGTCTGCGGGCGCGCTGGGTGAGCCTGTTCCTGCTCCTCGTGCTGCTCGGCTGCAAGTCGCTCGGCGCGGCGGTCTTCGCCTTCCTTTTTACCGCCGTGCTGACCTTCATGACCCCGCGGTGGCAGCTGCGGGTGCTGGTGTTCTCCTCAACGCTGGTCGTCTTCTATCCGGTGTCGCGGGCGACCGAGGCGTTCCCTCACAAGGAGATCGTGCAGTTCATCAAGGACACCGCCGGCGCCGACCGCGCCCAGTCCCTCGAGTTCCGCTTCGACAACGAGGCCGAGCTTGGCAAGCACGCGGCGAAGAAGCCGTGGTTCGGCTGGGGGCGCTACCGCCGCAACATGCTGTTCTCGCCCTGGAAGGACGAGCCCATCTCGGTGTCCGACGGCTACTGGATCATTATCTATGGTGTGCGAGGCGTGCTCGGATTCGTTTGTTTGTTTGGGATGTTCCTGACCCCGGTGTTTTTCTTGCGAAAAAGGATCAAGAGATTGCAAGCTGCGGAGGATCGATATCTGCTCGTCGGGTTGGCGTGTATCTCGATGATGTATACGATCGACCTGCTGCCGAATGGCATGTTCACAAACTATAATGTCTTCTTCGCGGGCGCCGTGGTCGGGCTGATCCGCGGGATCAGCGGTTCGTCCGGTGAGCAGGCCGCGGTGACCGTGACGGTGACCACGACCAACGCGGGCGCGCCCCCCGAGCCCAAGCTGGTGACATCGACGACGCCCGCCACCCGGGCTCCGCAGCCCCCGAGGGGAGCATGATGATCGCCCAGACTCACCGATACGCGGGCTCGAACCCGCACCCCGAAAACGGTCTCCGCCGCGGGCGCTCCTGCTCCGCGCTGGCCGTCGGCGTCGTCGGCCTGCTCGGCTTTGTCGGCGTCGGCTGCGCGAAAGAGCCCGACGCCCTCGACTTTGGCGCCGCCCGCGCGGCCAAGCCCCCGCCACCTCCGACAGCGGTGTTCGAGGGCCCGCGCGCGGCGATCCCGCCGGTGCACGCCTCGGGCATCGGCACCAACCTCGGCGAACTCCGCGACTGGGGCGCCGACCGGCCCTTCCTGGACGTGTTCAAGCAGTCGCGGACGTGGATCTCGACGTCGGGCGACACGTGGGACGACGGCAGGCCGCTCGAGCTTGATGCCCGCGGCAACGTGAAGCGCCTCGGTCTCGGGCAGGCGGCGCGCAGCCTCGTGCTCTGGGGTGACGACGTCGACTTCCCTGCTGGCGGCTACCGCGTGACGTGGCAGGGCACCGGCGAGCTCGACTTCTGGCCGCAGGGCGGCTCGGCCAGCTCGACCAAGACCGGCAGCTTCACCCTCGCCGCCGACCCGGCCCGCGGCGGGCTGGCCGTCACGATCACAAAGACCGACCCGAACGATCCCATCCGCGACATCCGCGTGCTGGTGCCCGGCGCCGACCCCGCCGAGCGATGGAACGGCTCGTTCCTGAAGCGCCTCGAGGGCTACGGCACGCTGCGCTTCATGGATTGGATGAACACCAATGACGGCACGCTGGTCGCCGCTGGCGACCGCCCCGTCGAGGCCGACGTCCGCTACACGACGAAGGGCGTCCCCGTCGAGGTCATCGCCGACCTGTGCAACCGCCTGCGCACCGCCTGCTGGGTCAACGTCGGCCACACCTGGAGCGATGGGCTGGTCGAGGCGACGGCCGCCGTGCTGCGGGACCGACTCGATCCGACGCTGCGCCTGTACGTCGAGCACGGCAACGAGGTCTGGAACGGCATCTTCCCCGTCGCCGAATTCGCGAAGAAGGCCGGCATCGCCGCCGAGCTCGCGCGTGATCCGTTCGAGGCCCAGCTGCGTTTCCACGCCCGGCGCACCGCGCAGGTGCAGGCGTTCTTCGACCGCGTGTTCTCGGCGAGCAACCCCGCCGGCAAGGCGCGCGTCGTGCGCGTGCTCGGCGGTTGGGCGGTGAACGCCTGGTCCACCGGCGTCATGCTCGACCAGCTGAAGAAGGACGGCGCCGTCGTCGACGTCGTCGCCATCGCCCCCTACTTCGGCGGCGACCTCGGCGAGCCCGCGCAGCAGGCGGCGGTGCGCGCGATGCAGCTGCCCGCCCTGATGAGGCGCCTCGAGCAGTCCGTCGACGAGGCGACGGCGACGCTGAAGGAGCAGAAGGCCGTGTGCGACAAGCACAAGGTCGGGCTCGTCGCCTACGAGGGCGGGCAGCACCTCGCCGGCATCGGCCCCGTCGCTCAAGACGCCGTCGTGAACAAGCTGTTCGACGCCGCCAACGCCGACCCCGCCATGAAGGTGCTGTACCTGCGGTACCTGAAGGGCTGGACGAACGCCGGCGGCGGGCTTTTCGTGCACTACAACTCGACCCAGCGCGACAGCCGCTTTGGTCGCTGGGGCGCGCTGACGTCGATGACCCAGCCGCGCGACAAGGCTCCGAAGTTCGACGCCCTGAGCACGTTCGCCGAGTCGACGCCGCGCTGGTACTGATCGAAGCGGCGGCGCGCCTTCGTCGCCACGGAGCCCGCCGATGACCACGCCCACCGACCCGCCGCAGTCGCTGCCCGCGCTCGTCGCCGCCGTCGTCGACGATTGGAAGAACCACGACCGCGACTGGACCCTGCCGGGCTTTCGCGCCCTCGCCGTGCACCGTTTCGGCAACTGGCGCATGACGGTGCAGCCGAAGGCGCTGCGCGCGCCGCTGTCGGTCCTGTACCGCGCCGCCTTTCGCCACGTGCGCAACCACTACGGCATCGAGCTGCCGTACTCGACGAAGGTCGGCCGCGGCGTCGTCATCGAGCACCAGGGCGGCATCGTCGTCCACGGCGACGCCGTCCTTGGTGACCATTGCGTGATCCGTCAGGGCGTCACCATCGGCATGAAGAGCACCAAAGACGCCCTCGCCGCGCCGGTGCTCGGCCGCGGCGTCGACGTCGGCGCCGGCGCGGTGATCCTCGGCGCGATCCACGTCGGCGACGACGCCACCATCGGCGCCAACGCCGTCGTCCTCGCCGACGTCGAGGCCGGCGCCCTCGCCGTCGGCGTACCGGCCCGGGTCAAGCGCCGGGCATCGACCCCGTCGGCATCGACGCCCAGGGTCGACGCCGGCGTCGTCCACGACAACTGACTGCGTCCCACCTAGGGCGCGCGCGGCGTCGCGCGCACGCGCCCGCTGCGCGGCGGTGACGGCGCGGCCGCGGGCGTCGCGCCCGCCGTCGTCGACAATGCGGACGCCGACGGCGCGCTGCCGCGCAGGGCCGGCAGCAGGTGCTCCTCGAGCAGCTCGCTGGCGGTGACGAGCTGCTCCAGCGCCGGCGCCGCGTCGGCGTCCTGAGCGACAACGCGCGCGTGCAAGGCCGCGCCCCGCGCCCGCGCCGCCGCGCGGACGTCGTCGAGGGTCGCGCTGGCGGGCACGCCGACGACGCCCCAGGCCTGCGCCACCGCCATCGCTGGTCGAGCGGCCACCGCGGCGGCGGCGTCGCTGGCGTCGTCGAGGGGGACGTCGACGTCGCCGAAGGTCTTCTTCCAGGAGTCTTTGAGCGACGCGGGCAGGCCGGCGAGGCGGCTGAGCAGGGACATCGCCGCACACTGTACCGGCTGCCGCCCCCGCCGTCAGCCGTCGCCCGGGGGCCGCGCGCGCTTGCGCGCCACCCCCTGAAGTCCCGATGCTGACCCGGTGAACGTCGCCGACGCCGTCCTTCTGCTGGCCCACGATGACGAAGCCGAGCGCGATCGCGCGCTGCTGGCGCTGGCGGGTGACAAGCGCGCCGCGGTCCACGCCCTCGTGGCCGCGCTCGTGCGGCCGGCGTCGTCGACCCACTTCGCGCGCGTGGTGCTGCTGCTCGCCGCGTTCGAGGCCAAGGACGCCGTCGGCCCGCTGCTCGACCTGCTCGAGCGAGGCACGCTCGGCCTCGACGACCGCGCCGTCGTCGCCCGCGCCCTCGGCGACCTCGTCGACGCGCGCCACAAGGGCGACCTGCGCCTGCGCCGGCAGGCCGTCCTGCTGGCGCGCGACCTGATGGCGCCGACCCGCGCGAGCATCGTGCCCGCGCTGGCCGCCGTCGCCGACGACGCCGCAGTCGACGAGCTGCGGCGGCTCGCGGTGGCCGACGCCGACGTCGAGGTCAAGCGCCGCGCCGCCGCCGCCCTCGCCGCGCTGCCGCCGCCCTCGCCGCCGGCGTCACCACTCCGGTCGTCGTCGTCGTTGTCGTCGTCGTCGTCGCGGCTGGCTCCGGTGCCCGCGGCGAGCGCTCCCCCGCCGCGCGCGGTGGCGCCGGCCCTGCCGCCGGGCGCCGAGCCCGTGGACTTCGCGGCGATGCTGGCGTCGACGCAGTCGTCGACGCTTTCGGCGTCCTCGAAAGCGTCGTCGGCTCCACCGACCACCGACGGCGGGATGGTCTTCGACATCGAGGCGATGGTGAAGACGCAGCAGGCGCAGGCGGCATCGTCGTCCGCGCCGGCGCCGCCGCTGTCACCGGCCGAGCAACGAATCGCGCGGCTGCGCGACCCGCGCTGGACCGAGCGCGCTCGGGCCATCGACGACGTCGTCGCCCACGGCCGCGAGCTGCTGCCGCTGTTGCTCGAGCATCTGGGCCACGACGCGCCGGCGCGCCTAGGGATCTGTCTGGCGTTGGCGCGCATTCAGGCTCCCGAGGCTGCGTCGGCGCTGCTGCTGGTGGCCACCGCCGAGCCGCAGACCGCCAACGACCGCGATCTGCAGGCCGTCGCGCTGAAGGCGCTGGCCAACTGCCTGACCGGCGCCGAGCAGGGGATCACCGCGCCGCTGTTGCCGCTGTTGAAGAGCACCGACCCGTTCGTCCGCGCCGGCGCCGTGCTTTGCCTCGGCCGCCTCGCTGATCGCGTGGGCCCGCGCGCGGCGACGCTGCTGCTGGCGAACGACGCCGACGTCGACGTCAAGAAGGCCGCCGCTGTCGCGCTGTCCGAGAGCGTGCGCGAAGACGACATTGACCTCGTACCCGCGTGGCTTGGCGCGCTGCAGGCCGTGCCCCGGCCGCCCATCGAGGGGCAGGAGGCGCTGCTCGTGGCCCTCGCCCGCGTCGACCTCGCCGACGACCCGGCCAACGCACCCTGGCGGGTGCGCGTGCGCCACCGCGTGCGCCCGCTGGTGTGCGGCGCCACGGCGTCGCTGCGGCGCCTCGCCATCACGATCCTCGACCGCTGCTACGCCGACGCCGACCCGCCGCCGCCGTGGGTCGTCGAGGACGTCTTCACGCGCGTTGGCGACCCTGCCGCTGACGTGCGCCTCGTCGCCGCCGCGTTCGTTGCCCGCTTCCTGCCCGCGGGGTTCTCCGGCGCGGTGTCCCGCCTCGAAGACGCCCTCGAAAAGGACGAGCGCGCCGTATCGCTGCTGTGCATCGAGGCGCTGCGCCGCCACGACACGGCGCTGGCGCAGGCCGCGCTGCAGGCCGCCGCCGACAGCGACCCCGACGCCGACATGCGGGCCGCCGCCGCGCGACTGCTCGTGGGCTTCGTGCCCGCCCACGCCGAGTGGACCGCCTCGACGCCGCTGCCGCCGCCGCCGTCGGCAGCGGCGTCGGCAGCGGCGCTGTCCACGACCATTGCGCCGACGACCGCGCCGACCACGGCGCCGACCGTGTCGACGACGCCGCGCCGTGTGCGTCCGGCGGGGGCCGGCGGCGATGTCGTCGAGGCGCGCGACGCGCCGTCGCCCAAGGGCTGACGCGCCGGGCGGCGGTCAGGGGTTCTTCAGGCAGTGCCGGATGAAGTCGGGCAGGGCGCCCTCGAAGTCCTGCTCGGGCTTGTCCTGCACCCGCCGGCGCACGCGGAACGAGGCGAGGCCGGCGGCGTAGGCGACGTTGGCGGCCCACAGATACGCGCGACCATGGTGCTTTAAAAAGTAATAGCGCCGTGAATCCAGCATATATGCGGGCGTGCGACGCTTCAGGTTCGTCACGCCCGTCGTCGCGCCGACGATGTGGGCCACCGAGGCCTCGCGGACGAACGCGATCTTGTACCCGGCCTTGCGCGCGCGGTGGCACAGGTCGGTCTCTTCGTAATAAAGGAAAAACGTCTCGTCGAAGAGCCCCACGGCCTGCAGCACCGACCGGCGGATCACCATCGACGCGCCCGGCACCCAGTCGACATCGTCGACGGTGCGCTCCGGCACTGGTCGGGGCACGACCCGGTCCCGCAGCAGACGCGATAGCGGGCCGAAGCGCACGCTGCCCTCGATCTCCGACCAGAACGACGGGTAGCGGAACGCCCCGGGGTGCGGCTCGCCGTCGGGGCCGTGGATGTAGCCGCCGGCGATGCCGACGTCGGGGCGCGCCTGCAGGAAGTCCAGCACCGTCTGCAGCGCGTTGCCTTCGACGAAGGCGTCGGAATTCAGGAGATAAAAATAATCGTAGGGCGGCGTCGATTCAATGCCGCGGCGCAGCGCGACGTTGTTGCCGTAGCCGTAGCCGCCGTTCTTGCCCGATGGGACGACGTCGACGACGTCGGCGGCGCCGCGCTGGGCGACGCCGTCGGTCATCTTCTCGAGGCTGCCGTCGCCGCTGTCGTTGTCGACGATGCAGACCCGGGCGTGCACGCCGGGGCGGGCGTTCAGCGCGCGAACCTCGGGCAGGAGCGTGTCGAGCGCCTGCAGGGTCATGTCGGGCGTCTTCCAGTTGAGCAGGCAGGCGAGCACGCGCATGAAACGAGAATGCGGTTACATTGACGACGATGGCAAACGATCCGCACAACCCTCCGCGCCCCGACGTCACCGCGCTCGCCTCGGGCGGCGCTGCGTCCACCGAGCCGCACGCCGATCCGCGCACCGATCCGCAGGTCGGCGTCGTCGTGATCGGCCGCAACGAGGGCGAGCGGCTGATGCGCTGCCTCGACGCCCTCGCCCGCGCCGGCGTCGTCGAGAGCCACATCGTCTACGTCGACTCTGGCTCGTCCGACGGCTCCGCGGAGAAGGTCCGCGCCCGCGGCGTCGACGCCGTGGCGCTCGAGCCGCCGTTCACCGCCGCCAAGGGCCGCAACGCCGGCATCAAGCATCTGGTCGCCCGCCACGCCGACCTGTTCGCCATCCAGTTCGTCGACGGTGACTGCGAGTACTTTCCAGCGTGGATCGACGTCGCCAGCAAGGCGCTGCGCGACGACCCGACGGTGTGCGCGGTCACCGGCGTGCAGCACGAGCGCCGCCCCGAGGCGACGGTCTACAACCTGCTTTGCGACGTCGAATGGACGGGCGTCGTCGGCGAGATCGACAGCTTCGCCGGCAACGTGATGGTGCGGGTGCGCGCGCTGTTCGACACCGAGCTGGGCACCGGCAAGCTCTACGACCCCGAGCTGATCGCCGGCGAGGACCCCGAGTTCTCGATCCGCATCCGCAAGACCACCGGCCTGCGGGTCGTGCGCATCGACGAGCCCATCTGCCTCCACGACGTCGACATGACGAAGCTGTCGCAGTGGTGGAAGCGCAACGTACGCGCCGGCCACGCCTACGCTCAAGTCAGCCGCATGCACGGCGACGCGCCGCTGCACTTCTGGAAGCGCGAGACGCGCAGCAACTGGTTGTGGGGCGCGGCTCTGCCGCTGGCGGCGGCGCCGCTGGTGCCGCCGGCGTACGTCAGCCTGTTCTGGCGCATCTACCGCGGCGCGCGCGCCCGCGGCCTCGACCCGCACGCCGCGCGCGTCTACGCGTTCTTCACCGCCGTCGGCAAGGTGCCACAGGCGCTGGGGCAGGCGAAGTACTGGTGGAACCAGCTGCGCGGCGTGAAGAGCCGGATCATCGAGTACAAGACGCCCGGCGGCTGACGACGTCGACGACCCGACGTCGGCGCGCGCCGTCGTCCGTCAGTCGCCGAACGTGCTGGGGTCGCCGGCGATGAAGCCGCGCACGACGGGGTTGTACGAATTCTTCATCGCGTCGGGCGTGCCGATGGCGGCGACCTTCTTGTCGTAGACGAAGGCGATGCGCTGCGCGACGGCGAACACCGTGGCCATCTCGTGGGTGACGATCAGGCTCGTGCACTTTAGCCGCTCGGACAACGACAGGATCAGCTGGTTGATGCGCTGGATGTTCACCGGGTCGAGGCCGGTCGTCGGCTCGTCATACAGGATGACCTCGGGGTCGGTGGCGATGGAGCGCGCCAGACCCACGCGCTTCTTCATGCCGCCCGATAGCTCCGACGGCTTCTTGTGCTCGATGCCCGGAAGGCCGACCCACGCCAGCTTCTGGGCGACGCGGTCTTTGATCTCGCTCTCGGGCAGGCGGAACTGCTCGCGGAGCGGGTAGGCGACGTTCTCGTAGACCGTCAGCGAGTCGAACAGCGCCGCACCTTGAAACACCATCGCCACGCGACGACGGATGGGCAGGAACTGCTCGTCATGGTGCATGTCGGTGACGCGCTGGCCATCGAACCAGATCTCACCGTCGTCGCACTCGAGCAGCCCGATCAGCAGCTTCAAAAGCACCGACTTGCCCACGCCCGACGGGCCGATGATGCACAGGCTCTCGCCGCGCTTCACCTCGAGCTCGAGGCCGTCGTAGACGACCTGCCGACCAAACGCCTTGCGCACGCCGCGGTACACGATGAGCGGGTCGCGCCCGGGCTGCGGCACGGGGCGCTCAGCGACGCCGGTGACCTGGGTCTGGTCGCTCATCGCTCATCGCTCTCCGTCGTCGTCGCTGCCCGGGCCCGACGGCGGCTCGAGCGTCAGGCCGCCAGTGCCGCGCAGCGCGTGCATCGCCGGGTGTGGCGACGGCGCCCGCGGCGCGAACGACGGTCGCTTCGCCGCCGCCGCCAGCGCGGCGTCGAAGGCCCCCGCGGCGAGGCCGCCGTCGCCGTCGCGGGCGAGGCTGCCGAGCTCCCAGCCCGGGTCGTCGTCGGCGTCGGCGCTGGCCCAGTCCGCCGGCGGCGCCTCGCCGA
>VGSZ01000005.1 GCA_016874845.1 Deltaproteobacteria bacterium | reverse complement strand
AGAAGCACAAAAAGGACGGCCTCGTCGTCCTCGCCATCGCCACCGACGGCCCCGAGACGGCGGCGAACATCGCGTCGGTGGTGCGTCGGCGGCGGCTGTCGGTGACGGTGGCCCACGACGGCAGCGGCACCGTGATCGCCGCGCTGAACCCGCGCGCCGCCAACCCCTACACGCTGTTCCTCGACCGTCAGGGCCGCGTCGCCTACCGCCACGAGGGCTACAGCCCCGGCGACGAGCGCAAGTACGAGGCCACGATCACCGCGCTGCTCGCCGAGCGCTGAGCCGATGCCATCGTGGCTCGAAGGACGCGCGCGCCACGCCGCGCGCGCGCTGTACGCCGGCAGCGTCGTCGGCGCGATCGCCGGCGCCGGACCGGCCGCGGCCGTCGAGCCGGCGGCGCCACCGTCGTCCACAGGCACGAGCACGACCATCACCGAGTGGCGCGTCGACAACAAAAACGGCGTCGTCGACGACGACTACGGCGTGCTGCTCGAGCGGCTGAACGTCGGCGCCCACGGCGGCGAACTGTCCACCGAGGCGCGCATCGATCTGGCCCTGTTCGCCCGGCGCCCCGACGCCCGCTACCAGGACGTCGCGCAGATCGAGCGTCTGGCGCTGTCATGGACGCCGGGCGCGTGGCAGTTCACGGGCGGCGACTTCTACCAGCAGGTGGGCCGCGGCCTGCTGTTGTCGCTGCGCAAGCTGAACGAGGCCGGCGTCGACGTGGCGCTGCGCGGCGCGCGGGTGGGCTGGCAGTCCGACGATGTCGCGGCGCTCGTCTTTGGCGGCACCACCAACCCGGTGAACATCGACCCCATCAACCAGCGCTGGCTGCCCGACCCCGGCGATCTCGTCGTCGGCGCCACCGGCGAGCTGCAGGCCACGCCCGACCTGCGCGTGGCCACCCACGCCGTCTACACGCAGCCGCGTGAGGCGCTGCTGCCCGGCCTCGTCGACAACGCGACGACCGTGTCGGTGGGCCTGACGGCGCCGCGCCTCTTACCCGGCGTGACGTTCGCTGGCGAGGCGGCGGCGCAGGGGCGCAACCTCGCTGGCGCGTCGCAGGCCGGCGCGGCGGTGTACGCGACGTCGGAGGCGCGGGCGGGCGACTTCGCCGTCGTCGGTGAGGTGCAGCTGCTCGGCGACTTCGAGCAGAAGGGCAGCCAGAACAAGGTGCTCGGCAGCCGCTTCGACTACAACCAGCCGCCGACGCTGGAGCGCATCGACCAGGAGGTCGCCAACAACCGCGACCTCGTCGGTCTGCGGCTGCGGCCCGAGTACTTCTTCTTCGACCTCGACCTGCTGGTGTTCGCCAATGGCGTCTACCGCCGCAACGATCCCGACAAGCCGTCGGAGCTGCACCAGGTCCACGGCTACGCCGGCTTCGAGTGGCGCCTGCCCGGCGGGGCGTCGCGGCTGGCGGTGTCGGCGGGGGCGCGCGACGAGCAACGCGGGTCGCTGCCGGCGCTGGTGCCGCTGCGCAGCATGGCCCACCTCGATGTCGACGGGCTCATCTCCCTGGGCGAGGGGCTGGCGCTGCACGCCACGAGCAACACGCAGTGGTGGACGTTCCTCGACGGCGGCTTCACGCGGGGCAGCACGTTCGTGGGGCTCGAGCGCGCCGGGCTCGGTGGGCTGTCCTACGAGCTCGGCGTCGACACGCAGAACCAGGGCCCCGACGTGCGCAAGGTCTTCCACGCCGTGATCGGGGCGGCGGAGCTCGGCGACGCTGTGCTCGTGCGCGGCACGTTCGGCACCCAGCGTGGCGGCATCAAGTGCGTCGCCGGCGTCTGCCGCGAGTTCCCGGCCTTCGCCGGCGCGCGCGTCGAGCTGGTCGTGCGCTGGTGACCGTCAGCCGGACAGACCCCGACGACCGCGACGCCGACGACCGAAGGCGACCAGCCCGAGCCCCAGCAGCGCCACCACCGGGCTCGCCGCGCCGGCGGCGCAGCCCGCGCTGACGGCGGGCGGCAGGACGGGCCGGTCGGCGGCGGCGTGATCGTCACCGCCGTCGTCGCTGACGCCGGCGTCGGCGTCGTCGGGGCTGCCGGCGTCGACGACCCCGGCGTCGGCGTCGTCGGGGACGCCGGCGTCGGACGGCGGCGGCGGCGTCTCGGGGTCCTCGCCGCGGCGGGCAGCGCCCCCCGCGGCGACGCAGGCGCGCGCGACGTCGGCGCCGAAGGTGCAGGTGGCCAGCGTCGTCGGGTCCTTGCAGCAGGTGCCGTTCTCGCCGCCGTCCAGGTTCGAGTGGCAGAGGCGGTGGACGCAGTGGGCGTCGGTGTCGTTGCCGCCGGCCTCGCTGCACAGGGCGCCGAAGGCGCCGCAGTCGACGGCCTCGTAGCGGCCCAGCGTGCCGGTCGCGATCTTCGTCGCGTCGACGCAGAAGCTGCCGTCCTCGCCGCCGGCGAGGCTCTGCAGGCAGGAGGGGTGCACGCCGTGGGCGAGGCCGCCCTGCAGCGAGCAGCCGGCGCCGAAGAAGCCGCAGTCGCCGTGGGCGATGGCCGCGCCGTCCTCGCACGACGTGATGAACGTGCCCGACGGGCCGGCGCAGCGCTGCAGGTTCGCGCTCCCTTCGCAGATCGGGTCGGCGTAGTCGGGGCACTGCGGCGCCGGCCCGCTGCCCGTCGCAGAGAACGCCAGGTGGTTGCCGGTGCGGCGCTGCTGCCCGCCGGACGGCCGGTACTTCACCTGCCCGTCGACGACGAGAGTGGCGCCTTCGCCGCCGTCGAGGGCGACGGCGGCGAAGGCGCCCTCGAGCGCCATCGCGTAGGCCATCCCGTCGCAGGTGAAGCCGGCGGCGCCGGCGCGCCGCCCGTCGACGACGAGGGCGAACAACGCGCGGTGGTCGGCGGTCAGCCCCAGGGCGGTGCGCGGGTTGCGGTTGGTGCACAGCGGGTCGCCGGGGCTCCCCCACGGCTGGCCGACGATGAGCTGAGTCGGGTGGCCGCTGACCACCTCCTTGGCCCACGGCGGCGTCGGGCCCTCGAGGTCGTGCAGCGGCATGTCGACGTGGGCCGAGCCGAACGACACCGGCGCGACGTAGGTGTGGTTCGTGCCGCCGCCCCGGAAGGTGCCGTCGTGGGCCGCCGGTGCCGGCGTCGCGCACGGCGACGTCGCAGTGGAGCAGCGTGTTGCCGGCGATGGTCAGCCGATTGACGAACAGCGCGCCGTGGACGGTGGCGGTGCCGGAGACGAGGTTGACGCGGGGGCGTACAGGTTGGCGTTCACCTTGGCCACGGAGTTGAAGATCGTAGTTTGTCCCACGTAGCGGCGTAGGGCCACCGGCCGTGTGGGGTCGCCGAGGATCGTGGACGCCGACGACTCGAGCCGGCCGCGCACGAAGATGTCGAGCTCGGCGCCGGGGTCAACGGTGATGCTGAAGCTGCAGGTGGTCAGGTTGCCGTCGACGGACAGCACGGTGCGGCCGGTAGCGCGAATGTTGAGCGTGCTCCGGTTCATCTGGGTCAGGAAGAACCGACCTCACGGCAGCACCAGCAGGTCGGGCGCATCGACGTCAGCGCTCGCGTAGCGCGAGGCATCGGTGACGGCGTCGGGCGTGCAGGTGTAGGTCGCGACGACGGCGCTGCAGTCGGTGTTGTCGCCGCAGCGCAGGCGCGTCGAGCTGCAGCGACCGCCAGCGCCGCAGGTGTCGCCAGCGTCGCACTCGGCGGCGGCGGTGCACACGGCGCGAGCGGCGCCGCAGCGCCCGTTCTCGTTGTCGTTCTGCGGCGGCTCGCGGACGTCGACGCTGGTGCACTGCGCGTCGCTGGTGCACGCCGCCCCCGAGACGGTGCAGGCGCCCAGCAGACAGACGTCGCGGCAGTCGGTCGGTGCCGCGCAGGCGTCGTCGGTGATCGCGCAGTGGTTCGAGCCGACGCGGCGGGTCAGCTCGGCGATGTTGATGCTCTGGTCCGCCGCGCACGGACACGGGTCGGCAACGACGACGCCGGTGGTCACCGTGCCGGACACGTTGTGGCGCGACGACAGCAGCTGGCCGGTCGCGGAGACGTTGCCAGTCATGCCGCCGAGAGTGGCGCTGCCAGCGACGAAGACGTTGCCGAGCTCGTTCGAGTTGCCCTTCACCGTTGCGTTGCCGCCCACGGTCAGATCGCCGTTCAGCTGGAAATTCAGCGAGGCGGCCGCCAGCAGCTTGTTCTGCCCGACGTCGCCCTCGCGCAGGAGGTTGGTCCCCCGCCGGGCAACAACGCGTTGAACGCGCCGCGGCGCGAGTCGAACGCATCGGTGTTCAGCTGGCTGCCGTCGTCGTTGATCGGTTCGCAGGCGCACGGCGCGTTCTGGAACGCCTGCTCGGCCAGCTGCCCGGCGCACTGCTCGTCGCCGTTCAGGTCGTTGTTCACCGGCGGGCCGTTGCCGGTGCAGAAGTTCGCCAGCGAGCCGCCGACGCAGGCCAACGACTGCGGATCGGGATCGCACGCGTTCACGTCGTCGGGATCGTCGTCGTTCAGCGTGCCGTCGTTGTCCTCGCCGCCACGCGGACAGGCGAGCACATCGACCACCGGCGCGTACGGCTCGAGATCGGCGGGGTCGACGCCGTTTTGCGTGCAGTCGCTGTCGGGGGTCACCGGCGGGCGGGCGACCGGCGCACCGCTGGTTGCGCGGGTCGGGCAGGCAAGGGCCGAGGGCCAGCGGGTCATCGACGTTGGCGACGCCGTCGCTGTCGGTGTCGGGTTCGGCGGCGTTCAGCAGCCCGTAAGCTCTGCGCGAACGGGACGCAGGGGTTGTCGGCGTTGGCATCGAAGCCGTCGGGCACGCCGTCGCGCTCGCGGTCGGCGCCGGCCTCGCCGTCACTCTCGCCCTCGCCTTCGCCCTCGGCTTCGCTGGCACCGTCGGGAGCCGACGGCTCCTCGGGGCAGCCCGACAGCAGCGAGAGGGCGACGACAGCGAGCAGCAGGGAACGACGCCTGGGGAGGCGATGCAACGCGCGGGCCGCGCGCGCGAAACCAGCCACCGGGAGACAGGCTCTCTGCGGATCGTTCGTGCGGCGGTCATCGACGGCGGGCGTGGTCGCGGCGTAGCCGGGGCTTCACAGATCGTCACGGCGGACGAGCGTGGCGCCGCTGCCGAGGGACGACGGCAGCGACGAGCGCAGCACGATCGTGTCGAAGGTGCTTCCGCCGAAGGCGTCGAGCGCACGCAGGCCGGCGTCATCGACGACGAAGCGCACGAGGCTGCGGGGCGACGGCGACGACGTGCCCACCAGCGCGCGCGGCCCGCCGCCGAGGCAGGCCATCGACACGACGCGCAGGGCGCCGTGGACGCCGGGGAAGTAGCCGTGGTGGTGGCCACTGACGAAGACATCGACGCCGCGGGCGACCATGACGTCTTCGAGGTCATCGTCGGCGAGGATCTCGGTCTCGCGGCCGATGGTGAACGGGTGCAGCGGCACGTGGCCGAACACGACCTTCACCGGGTCGTCGGTGCGCAGCACGTCGTCGAGCCAGGCGCGCTGCTCGAAGGCCAGCGGCCCCACCAGCGTGTCGTCGAGGCTGACGAACAGCGCCCGGCCGGCGCGGAAGGCGTAGCGAAACGGGTAGTCGTCGTCGTCGACGAACTCGACGGCGGGGACACGGGCGCGCCACTGGCGGGCGTACTCGTCGCGCTCGGCGCCAAAGCCGCTGTAGCCGGAGGCGTCGTGGTTGCCGGGCGTGACGGCGACGGGGATGCCCGCAGCGGTGAGGGGCTCGGTGACGGCGTCGTGGAAGCCCCGCCACATCCCGGCATAATCGAGCCCGGCCTGCTGTCCGGCGACCATGTCGCCGGTGACGAGCACGAGGTCGGGTGGGTCGGCCACGAGCGCGTCGACGGCGGCGTGCACCGGGGAGCCGTACGTCGTCGCGCCGTAGGAGCCATTCAGGTCGGAGATCACGGCCACCCGCAGCGGCGTCGCCGGCTCGCCAGCGTCAGCCTCGCCAGCGTCGACGACGTCGGGCTCGCCGGCGTCGACGACGTCGGGCTCGCCGGCGTCGACGACGTCGGGCTCGCCGGCGTCGACGGCGTCAGGGGCGCCAGCGTCGATGACAGGATCGAGGGCTTCGCCAGCGTCCGCCACCGGCGCGACGACGTCGGCACCAGCGTCCCGGTCCTGCCACCGCACGACGACGTCGCCGGCGGGCTCGCCGCAGGCGGCCAGCAGGCACAGCGCGACACCCGGGACGCAGCGCGAGATGCTCATGAGAGGAGCGTCGAGGACTCAAGGGTCGACGACAAGCCCGGCGAAAGGCGGATCCGGATCGCGCCGGACCCGGCACAGTGCGCCTCATGGATCGGGCCGCGCTCATCTCGACGACGACGCGCACGACGTGGCGCAACTGGGCGGGCACCGTCGAGCACCGCGACTTTCCCTTCGCCCTGCCCGAGAGCGTCGACGCGGTCGTGACGCTGGTGCAGCGCGGGCTGCGCGAGGGCCTGCCGCTGCGGGTGGTGGGCGGCGGCCACGCGTGGAGCGACCTGACCCGTCACCCGCGCGGCGTGCTCGTCTCGCTCGACCGGCTCGCGGGCCTGCGCGGCGTCGACGTCGAGCGGCGGCAGTTGACGGTGCACGCCGGCATGTGGCCACGCGACCTGCACGAGCTGCTCGACGCCCGCGGCCTCGCGCTGTCGAGCCTCGGCTCGATCCCGCACCAGTCCATCGCCGGCGTCACGGCGACGAGCACCCGCGCTTCGTGAGGGGCGACGACGTGTGGCTGTCGCCGCTGCACGGCCGCGACAGCGCCTACCTCGGCACGCTGCAGTACCACCGGCTGCCGTGGCGCGGGCTGTTCGTCGACGTCGAGCGGGCGCTGGCGCCGTTTGCGGCGCGCACGCACTGGGGGAAGCAGCACACGCTGACGGCGCCGACGCTGCGGGCGCTGTATCCGCGCTGCGACGACCTCCTCGCGGTGCGCGCGCGGCTCGATCCGCGCGGGCTGTTCCTCGGCCCGCACCACGAGTCCCTGCTCGGCGTGAGGTCGTCGCTGGCGGCAGATGCGTAGGCAGCGCGACGGCGGCGCGGCGGGGCCGGGCCGTCAGGAAGACGGCGGGGGCGGCACCGACTTGCGGGTGATCGACGCGCGCACCGAGCCGGGGATCCACGACGCGACGGTGATCGCCACCGCGATCTGCCAGGGGAAGCGCAGCCACCGCTGCCGGGCCTCGATGGCGTCGGCGATGCGGCGGGCGGCGGCGTCGGTCTCGACGAGAAACGGCATCGGAAACTTGTTCTTCGCCGTCATCTCGGACTTCACGAAGCCCGGATGCACGATGGTGGTGGCGATGCCGTGCTCGGCCAGCTCGGGCGCCACCGAGTCGAGGAAGTAGCTGAGCCCCGCCTTGGTGGCGCCGTAGACGGCGCCCTGCGGCTGCTTGATGTCGGCGGCTTGCGACGAGATGCCCACCACGTGGCCGCGGCCGCGCCCGCGCATGCGGGGCAACAGCGGCAGCAAGGTGGCCAGCGCGCCGGTCAGGTTGGTGGCGACGAGCTCGGCGGCGTCGTCGACCTGCATCTTCCACAGGTCGGTGGTGCGACCGCCAGTGCCGGCGTTCGCGATCACGACGTCGAAGCCGCCGCAGTCGTCGTCGAGCCCGGTGACGATCCGCGCGCAGGACGCGGCGTCGGCGACGTCGAGGGTGACGGCGTGGGCGACGCCGCCAGCGGCGCGGAGCTCGTCGACCAGCGTCGCCAGCCGGTCGGCACGGCGGGCTCCGAGCCAGACGTGGGCGCCGCGGCGGCAAAGTTCACGGGCCAGCGCGGCGCCGATCCCCGACGAGGCACCAGTCAGCAAAGCACGAGGAGGAGCGTTCATCGAGACTCCGGCCCTGACGAGGACCGTTCGGGGGACATCACGGGCCAGCAGGGCCAGCAGGAAGCAACAGGGGCAAGTCAGGGAGCGCCGTCCAGCGGGGGGCCGCGGCGCGACCAGGAGGAGTGCGCGGGAGGTTTGACGTCGGTAGGCCGTTCCTGCAACCTCGGCGGCCACAAGCCCCGGATGTCCAAGCGATCATGAGCGATACCGCCCCGCAAGACCTGTCGAAGCTCGAGACGGCGTTCGCCGCCGACGCCAAGGCGTTCGTGCCGCTGACGAACGCGTACTTGCAGCTGGGTCGCTTCATGGAGGCGATGGTCGTCTGCAAGAAGGGCATCAAGGCGGTGCCCGAGTCCGTCGAGGGGCGCCTGCTCCTCGGGCGCGTCTACGCCGAGCAGGGCAAGGTCCCGAAGGCCCTCGAAGAGATCAAGTGCGTCCTTGGCACGAACCCCGAGAACGCCGACGCCCACTTCTTCCACGGGCAGATGCTCGAGAAGTCCGGCCGCTTCGAAGAGGCCATCGAAGAGTTCAAGGAAACGATCCGCTGCAACCGCAAGCACGACGGCGCGTGGGGCACGCTGAAGGCCAAGGGCATCAACTTCAACCCCGGGCCGTCGCCCGAGGAGATCGCGGCGCAGAGGGCCGCCGAAGAGGCGGCCCGCCGCGCCGCCGAGGAGGCCGAGGCCGCCCGCCGCGCCGAGGAGGAGCGGCGCGCCGCCGAGGCCGCCGCCGAGGCCGCCGCGGTGCGGGTACAGCAGGCGAAGGCCGCGGCGCTGTCGGCGGCGATGGGCGGCTCCCCGCGCCTGACTGGCTCGATGCCGCACCTCACCGGGTCGTTGGCGGCCTTGGATCCCGCGCTGTCCGCGGCGCCCCAGACGGTGCACCCGGCGTTCGCCGCCGCCTACGCGCAGACCCTCTACGGCTACCAGGGGCCGCAGACGCCGATCGGCAAGAAGGGCCACGGCTTCGGCTTCACGTTCGGGCTGGCAGCGCTGCTGCTCCTCGTCATCGTCGGCATCGTCGGCGGCCTGACGCTCCACCGCCGCCAGCAGGACGAGGTGCTCGCGCTGCTCAAGGAGCAGCAGGGACTCGTCAAGAAGGACACGACGATCGGCCACAAGAAGGCGCTCGACAAGCTCGAGGCCGCGCTGAAGATCGACGACGACAACGTCAACGCCGTCAGCCAGTACGCGTACTCGCTGAACCTGTTGAACGAGCGCGGCGTCAAGGAGGTCGAGACGAAGGTCGTCCAGGCGACGGCGCGGGCGAAGACGAAGGCGCCCGATCACCCGCTGAGCGTCGCCGCGCAGATGATCGCCGCGCGGATCGCTGGCAACGCCGCCGACGCCGAGGCCATCGGCCGCAGACAACGCGCCGACCCCAGGGCGCTGCCGGTGCCGGTGCGCGTCGAGCTCGGCCGCGCGCTGGCGGCGCAGGGCAAGGTCGCCGACATGATCGCCTTCGCCGACACACTGCGCGATACCCCCGACGTCAACGCGCTGGTCTTCGCCGGCGAGGTCTACCGGCGCACCGGCGACATGTTCCGCGCGCGGCAGGCCCTCGATAAAGCGCTGAAGCTCGAGCTGTACCACGACCCCGCCCGCGGCCTGCGCGCCCTGCTCATCCTCGAGATGGAAGACGTGGTGAACCTGCCGGTGGCCCTCGACGACGTCACGACGCTGCTCGACCTCGGCAAGGACGCGCTCGGCAACCGCCAGCGCGGCTACGCGACGCTGGGTCGGGCGCTCATCGGCCAGCGCGTGCGCGCCGGCTCCGAGAAGGAGACCCAGCGCGACATCGACACCGCGCGGGGCCTGCTGCGGGCTGACGCCGAGATGCCGCTGTTCGACGCGCTACAGGCGAAGTCGAACAAGGATTGGGACACGGCGATCAAGCAGCTCGGCGACGCCCTCAAGCTCGACGCCTTCCGCCTCGCGCCCTACCTGCAGCTCATCGAGGTCGGAGCGCGGGCCAAGAAGTTTGACGTCGCCGACAAGGCCTACAACGACGCCAATGCCATTTTCGGCGACAACCTCGACCTAGGACTCGCCCGCGCCGGCCGCCTGAACGCCGAGAACAAGAGCGACGACGCGCTGGCCCACCTGCAGAGCATGCTGAAGACCAACGACGTCGCCGAGGTCCACCGTGACATCGGCAAGGTCTGGATGACGAAGGGTGACGTCCAGAAGTCCGTCGAGAACCTGAAGAAGGCCGCCGAGAAGGCGTCGTCGCGCAGCCCGGGCATTCAGGCCCACGTCTACACTTGGCTCGGCCGCGCGCTCGCCAAGGCCGACGACCACGCGCAGGCGAAGGAGAGCTACGCGCAGGCGCTGGCTGCCACCAGCGAGTTCCCGTCGACGTATTACTGGCTCGCCGTCTCGCTGGAGGCGCTCGAGGAGCAGGCGGCAGCGAAGGAGGCCTTGCAGAAGTACCTCCGCGTCGAGCCGCAGGGCGTCTACGCCGAAGACGCCAAGAGCCGCCTCGCCAGCAGCGGCGGGTGAGGAGCCCCATGAGCCGTCCGTCTCGTGGCGCCCGCGCTGTTGTCGGCGTCGCGGCGTCGCTCGCAGGGTCGTTGTCGTCGTTGTCGCTGCTGTGGTCGTGTGCACCGCATTCGACGCGGGAGCCGCTGCCGTTCGCCCCGGCCTCCGCTGACGCCGCCCCCGACCCCTCGGCGGCTGGGCCCTACCCCGTGGGCGTCCGCCACTTCACCCTCATCGACCACTACCGCGTCGAGGCCGACGGTCCCCGCGCCGGGCAGCCGCGCACCCTGCCCCTCGAGGTCTGGTACCCCGCCCAGGAGGCCGCCCGCGACGCCGAGAAAGAGACCATCTACCTGTACAACGAGCTGCCCCCCGACCTGCAGGAGGGCCTGACCGTCGAGGACCTGGGCGCGCTGCCCACGATCGCGGTGCGCGACGCCGACGTCCGCGCCGACGACGACGACCGCTACCCGCTCGTGATCTTCTCGCACGGCAAGGGCGGCACGCGGCTGCAGTCGAACTTTTACACGGCGTACTTGGCGTCGCACGGCTACGTCGTCGTTGCCCCCGACCACGCCGGCGACACCATCGTCGAGCTTTTGCGCGAGGTGAAGGACAGCGGCAACATCCAGCCCGACTCGACGGTGGAGGCGCTGGTCTATCGCCCCGAGGACGTCATCGCGGTCCTCGACCTGCTGCCTGACGTGCTCCCCGTCGACCTGTACGCCCGCATCGACGAAGACCGCGTCGGCGTCAGCGGCCACTCGTTTGGCGCCATCACCAGCTTCCTGTCGGCCAGCGCCGACAGCCGCATCGACGCCATCGTCCCGCAGTGCCCCGGATCGCACGAGCTGCTCGGCCTGCAGATGCGCACGCCGCTGCAGGAGATGCAGATCCCCATGCTCATCCAGTCGGCCAGCGAAGACGGCACGCTGCCCGAAGAGACCAACGCGCTGCCGCTGTACGAGAACATGCCGTCGCCCAAAGGCTGGCTGTCGCTCAGCCGCGCCGGCCACTTCACCTACAGCGACCTGTGCGTCCTCGACGTCGAAGCCATCAACGGCGTGCTCAGGCTCGACGTCAGCAACGTCCTCGACGACGGCTGCGGCCCCGAGGCGCTGTCCGCCGACGTCGCGTTCCCCGTCATCCGCGGCAACGCCATCGGCTTCTTCAACCAGCACCTGCGCGGCTCCCCCGGCAGCGCGCAGTTCTTGAACCAGCAAGAGATCGACCGGCTCGCTCCCGGCGAGGGCGCCTACCGCTTCGACAACGATGGCTGAAGAGCGCGCTCGCGCCCGTGCGTGCCGGTCGCGACATGCGTCGCGCGACGCGCTCGGTCATCCGTCAGGCTGCGACGGCGACGTCCACGATCAACGGGGCCGTGGCTCGGGGGCTGGCCTGCGGCTCGCGCGCTGGTGACCTCGCCCCCGACCCTCCGCCAGGATGACTCCCCTCGTCGTCGGAGCGCTCGCCGCTGCGGCCCTCTGCGCCGTCGTCGGGTCGGCTGTCCGCCCCCGCTCGCAGCACTTGCCTGTGAAGACGACGACGACTGCGCGGGCTCCTGCGACCGCGTCGCTGGCACGTGCCGCGCCGGGACCGGCGAAGGCGAAGACAAACGCGAAGACGAGGACGAGGACGAGGGCGAAGGCGGAGACGAATCCTGCACGGACGTCGCGAGCGTCGTGAACGTGGGCGGCGCGAAGGCCGGCTCGATCGACTCCTGGTGGTTCAAGTCAGGCGTGAACACTGCGCGGCCGCCGGTGGACATGTTCGAAAGGGTCGGCTTGCAGTCGGGCGCTCGCATCCATCTGGAGACCGGCGTCGGCCAGTCGATCTGTCGTACGTACGCCGGCTCGGTCCATTGCGAGCGCCCCCGTCCGCAGTGCTGGAAGAACTTCTTCTTCGACGCGAACGGGACGCTGCTGGACGACGAAGCACCCGAGGATCTCGGCGACTACGCCCTGCGCGACGTCGAGATACCGGCGACCGTCGTCAGCGCGCAGCTCGGCTTCCGCGACGAGGAGCTGGTGGCGAACTGCAGCGCGACCGGCAAGCGCTGCACCACCGGCGCGGTCTGCCGTGAGGAAACGGTCAACTTCGACCACGAGGGCGTGCGCTCGCCGCCCGTCGATCGTTCCGCCGGCGGCTGCACGTTCGCGTTCGTGCACAAGCGCCGGATCTGCGCGCAGTAACGCACCGCCTCCGACTTCGCCCCCGACGTCGACGACCGAGGTCGACGGGCGCGGCCAGGGTCGTTGGTTGCCGTGCGCGCCGAGAACCGCAGGGCGGTCGGCCAGCGCCGGCTCAGCCCCTCAGAAGCGCATGCCGTTCTTCACGCGGAACTTGAACCAATCCCAGCCGAGCCAGGCGCCGGCGATGAGCAGCGGCACGCCGAGCACCGGGGTCAACAGCGCGGTGACGGCGGCCCCGGCGCCGGCGACGCCGATGGCGAGATAGCGCTTGTTCTTCTCGACCTGCTGCGTGCGCTTCATGAGGCTGCTCATGAAAACGACTCTAGGCGCGACCGTCCACGGCGACAACGTCTCCACGGGGGGCGCCGCGCCGACGCACCTCGCCGACCGCGTCCGCGCCCGGCGGATCGACGCGCGGCGGGCACTGGCAGCGGCGCCGCATGGTCGGTCCCGGACGCCGCCTCGCCGCGGCCCGTCGAAAGGAGCGCGCGTCATGGAACCCGTCTTGGAAGCCGGTGCGACCGGACTCGGCGCGGTGCTGGTCTTTACGGGCGGCCTTGGGGCCTTGCTCGTCGTCGGTGGCGCGCAGCGGGAGCCGTGGGCCACGACTACGCCGTTCGTGCTTGCAGTGTTGTCGCTCGGGAAGGTCGGGCAGGGGCTCGGGCAGCGCCAGGTGCGCGCCGCCCTCGACGGGGTGCCCGACCTCGCTGACAAGGTCGCGGTCGTGAACATGGGAACGGGCGAGGCAGCGGCGAACCTCGTGCTCTCGGGGGGGCGGCGCTGGCGCTCGTCGCCGTGGCGGCGGCGCTGGCGCTCGCCGATCGCCACGCCTGACCGTCGACGCTGCCCCCCCACCGACGGTGACGGCGCGTTGACACGTCGACGTCACCGACCTAGGTGCTCGGGAGTGCGGCCGTGCGGTTAGGCGCCGGCCCCGTGGAGCATCCCGACATGGCCCGCAGCTACCTGTTCACGTCCGAGTCCGTCACCGAAGGCCATCCCGACAAGATGGCCGACCAGGTCAGCGACGCGATCCTCGACGCCATCCTCGCCGGCGACAAGAACGCCGCGAACGCGCGCGTCGCCGTCGAGACGCTGTTCAAGACCGGCCTGTGTGTCGTCGCCGGCGAGGTCCGTACCAACGCCGTTATCGACGTGCCCGCCATCGTGCGCCGCACGATCAACCGCATCGGCTTCGACCACTCGGACAAAGGCTTCGACGGCAACACCTGCGCCGTCATGAACGTCATCGAGGGCCAGTCGCCCGACATCGCGATGGGTGTCGACGTCGGCAAGGGTGACAAGGCGAAGAAGGGCGAAAAGCGCGAGATGGGCGCAGGCGACCAGGGCCTGATGTTCGGCTTCGCCTGCGACGAGACCCCCGAGCTGATGCCGATGCCCATCGCCTACGCCCACGCCGTCACGAAGCGGCTGGCGGACGCGCGCCGCAGCAGCCTGAGGTGGCTGCGCCCCGACGGCAAGAGCCAGGTCACGATCCAGTACGTCGACGGCCGCCCGGCGTGGATCGACACCGTTGTCGTGTCGACGCAGCACGCGCCCGAGATCACGCTGCCCAGGCTACGCGAAGCGGTGATGGATGACGTCGTCAAGAAGGCGCTGCCGGCGAAGATGCTGACGAAGCAGACCAAGTTCTTCATCAACCCGACGGGCAACTTCGTCGTCGGCGGTCCGATGGGCGACGCTGGCGTCACCGGTCGCAAGATCATCGTCGACACCTACGGCGGCATGGGTCGTCACGGCGGCGGCGCCTTCTCGGGCAAGGACCCGTCGAAGGTCGACCGCTCGGCGGCCTACATGTCCCGCTACGTCGCCAAGAACGTCGTGGCTGCCGGCCTCGCGCGCCGCTGCGAGGTGCAGGTGGCCTACGCCATCGGCGTCGCCGAGCCGGTCAGCGTGATGGTCGACTGCTTCGGCACCGAGGTCGTCGAGGCCGAGCGCATCGAGAAGGCCATCCGCAAGCTGTTCCCGCTGCGGCCCCTCGGCCTCATCGAGCACCTGAAGCTGCTGAAGCATGGCTACGAGCGCACGGCGGCCTACGGCCACCTCGGCCGGCCCGAGTTCTCGTGGGAGAAGACCGACCTCGCCAAGGCGCTCGCCGAGGAGTGCGGCTTCGGCAAGAAGTCCGGGTCGAAGAAGTCGAAGAAGCACGAAGCGCTGGCCTGAGCGTCGCCGTCGCTCCCTTGACGGCGACGTGGACGACGACGGCCATCGCGACTGCCACGGCGCCGAAGACGGCGCCGACGACGGCGCCGGTCAGCGCTTCGGCGTGGCGATCGAGGGTGGGCTGATCGGGTGCAGCTCGACAGGCGCAGCCACGCGCGCGCGGCGGCGGTGGTCATGACCTTCGCCACCGGCGTGGTCGCTGCGGGAGCGTGACGATGGACGGGGCGACTTCCGACACGCGGTGGTCGACGCGGGTCACGCTGGGCGCGCTGTTGTGCGCCGCCCTCGTGGTCGGGGGCCTGGTGCTCACCGACAGCGACGTCTCGGCCACGCCCGAGGTGCGCAACGACCTGCTGTTTCGCGCGGCGCGGACCGAGGCGCCGTTGACGTACCGCCACGACGACCCCTCGGGCTACGTCCAGTTCTTCCCCGGCAGCGTGTTCGTGCACCGCGCGTGGCGCAGCGGTGAGGTGCCGCTGTGGAACCCCTACAGCGGCGGCGGGTTCTCGCCGCTGCGGCGCCTGCAGGACGCGATCTTCCACCCGCTGCGCCTCGCGTCGCTGGTGGTGCCCGAGCGGCAGGCCGAGAGCTTCGCCGTCGTCTTCGCCGTCGCGCTGGCCTACGCCGGGACGTGCGTGCTGCTGCTCCGGCTCGGGCGATCGCGGCAGGCCGCCGTCGTCACGAGCGGCGCGTTCGCGCTCTCGGCCCACATGTGCACCGCGGTGCAGGTCGAGTTTCCGGTCGTGTACGCCGGCCTGCCGTGGCTGGCGGCGGCCTTCGACGCCGTGCTGCTGCCCCGGGTCGCGCCCCGAGGGGCGGCCGTCGGCGCCGCGCTGCTCGTCGCCGTCACCGTGGCCGGTCCCCACCCCGGCGTGGCGCTGGCGGTCGTGGCGTTCGCGAGCCTGATCGCCGTCGCGCGCGCGGTCTCGCTCGGGGCAGCGCGGCACCTGTGGCGCCTGCCGGCGATGGGGCTGGCCGGCGTCGCCCTCGGCGCTGCCGCGTGGGTTCCGTTCGTCTTCGAGGTACGGACGGGCTGGACATACAAGTACGAGACCACCCTCGGCACGCTGTACGCGCCCATCTCGTGGAAGTGGTGGCCATCGATGGTCGCCGGCCTCGTCGATGTGGCGCCGCCCGGCACGTACGGCGAGCTGATGGACGCCTTCGCGTGGCTGGGCATCCCCGTGGCCGCCCTCGCCGTGGCCGGGCTGGGGATGGCCCTCATCGCGCGGATTCGTTTTGTCGTGGTGGTGGTCGTCGTCGCCTTCGCGTTCGCGATGCCCGGACCGTGGATGGAGTGGGCGCGCTCCGTGCCCGGGCTGTGGACGCTGAAGGTCTGGTACCTCTTCGGGATCCTGCCGCTGGCCGCGACCCTCGCCGCGGCGCTGGCCTGGGACGGGCTGATCGCGCGGGCGCCCATCCTTGGACGCGGGTGGCTCACCGCCGTCGTCGCGCTGCTGATCGCCACGGCCGGCCCCGCCCGCTCGGCGCTGTGGGTTCGACCAAACGGCGGCGCCGTCGAACCCCCGAGCGCGGTGCTGCAGGCGCTGCGTCGCGAACCAGGCCCGCTGCGCGTCACCGCGCCGCCCGGCCACGTGCACCTCCAGAACCTCGCGTCGATCACGCGCATCGACGACGTCAGGACCCACGGCGCCACGCTGTCGCGGCGCTACCACCGCTGGTTCTCGCTGATCGACCCGCAGGTGTTGTCGCGCGCCTATCCGAGCACGCGGGTCACCCCGCGCGTCGACCACGCGCTGATGCGCAGCTTCCACGTCGGCTACGCCCTCGAACCCGCCCTCGTCACCAACGAGTGGAAGGCCGATCCGCAGGGCGCGCCAACCAACACCCGCCACATCGAGGCGTCGTCGGCGCTCGAGCTGATGGTCGACGACGGCTGGGTCAAGCTCTGGCGGATCCCCGCCGTGCGTCCGCGGGTGGACGCCGCGCGCGCGCTCGTCGTCGTGCACGACGTCGACGCCGCCGAGGCCGCGCTGCGCCGCATGAGCGAAGCCGACATCGACACCCACGACGTCGTCGAGGTGCCGCCGCTCGTCGACGTCGGCCCGCGCCGCGGACGCATCGAGCTGCACGCGTGGAGCCGGCCCTCGCTGCGCACGCTGCGGCTGCGCGTGACCGCCGATGCGCCGGCGCTCGTCGTCGTCCAGGAGCTCTACGAAGACGGCTGGACCGCCACCGTCGACGGTGAGCCGGCCCCCGTGTGGCCGACCAACCTCGTCGCGCGCGGCGTGCCGGTGCCGGCCGGCACCCACGACATCGAGCTGTCCTACGTGCCGCCGGGCTTCGTCGCCGGCGTTGTCTGCTCCGTCGCCACGCTGTGTGGCCTGCTCGGCTTCGTCTTCCTCCGCCGCCGACCCGACCCCCAGACCAGGGACACCCACACGTCGCCGTCGACGACGTGAACCCGACCGGCGACGGGTCGCCACGCGCCCTCACGACGCACGCGCCCCCACGACCCACGCGCCCTCACGACGCACGCGCCCCGACGCCCCACGCGCGTCCTCGACGTCCGCGCCCTCACGACGCACGCGCCCCGACGCCCCACGCGCGTCCTCGACGTCCACGCACAACGACACGCGCGCCCTTTCGGGCGCGCGTGTCGTCGAGATGAGGGCAAGGACGTCGACGTCACCGTCGACGAAGGCTCACCAGCGGTAGTGCGCGAAGGCCTTGTTGGCCTCGGCCATGCGGTGCGTGTCCTCGCGCTTCTTGACCGCGCCACCACGACCCTGGGCGGCGTCGAGGATCTCGTTGGCCAGGCGCTCCATCATCGTGCGCTCGCCGCGCTCGCGGGCGGCGTCGCGCAGCCAGCGCAGGCCGAGGGCCAGACGGCGCTCGGGGCGAACCTCGACGGGCACCTGAAAGTTCGCGCCGCCGACGCGGCGGCTCTTGACCTCGACGGCCGGCTTCACGTTGTCGAGGGCGCGCTTGAAGAGCTTGAGCGCCTCCTCCTTGGCGCGCTCCTCGGCGAGACCGAAGGCCTTGTAGACGACGGCCTCGCCGACGTCCTTCTTGCCATCGTACATGACGACGTTGATGAACTTGGTGACGACGCGATCCTGGTACTTCGGATCGTTGTTGATCTTGCGCTTGGGGACTTCACGACGACGCGGCATGGTCTACTCGCTGTGGTCGACGACGACATCGTCGACGAGAGGTGGGAAGAAGAGGGGCGGGCTTCAGCTCACTTCGGGCGCTTGGCGCCGTACTTCGAGCGGCCCTGGCGACGGGCGTTGACGCCGACGGCGTCGAGGGTGCCGCGGATGATGTGGTAGCGGACGCCCGGCAGGTCCTTCACGCGGCCACCGCGAATGAGCACCACCGAGTGCTCCTGCAGGTTGTGCCCCTCGCCCGGGATGTACGAGATGACCTCGAGGCCGTTCACCAACCTGACCTTCGCGACCTTACGCAGAGCCGAGTTCGGCTTCTTCGGCGTCGTCGTGTAGACGCGGGTGCAGACGCCGCGCTTCTGCGGGCACCTCTTCAGGTGGGCCGAGGCGCTGCGGTTCTCGAGCTGGGTGCGACCCTTGCGAATCAGCTGGTTGATGGTGGGCATTCTTCCCGTGTCCTCTGCGCCCGGGTCTCGCGACCGGGGACGCGGTCTGCTGGCCGCTCGCGGAGTCGGCCAATGAAACGTTCTCGTGGGGGGCTCTTGCCCGCCACGAGCGCGGCCGTCAACACGGATCAGCGCGCACGCGATCGGCCCCGCCCTGCCCGCGCGTCGACCGCGCGACCACGCACCGCGTCCGGCCTCCCGCTGGCCGGGATCAACGCCGCTGAAGACGACGGTCCGCCCTGACAACCGTTGGCTCCGTCCGGCGTCGGTGGTCGGAAACTGGAGACCATGGGCGACCACCTCTACGGTGGGTGCCATGCGCCTGACCGGTCTCGACCCGTCGCCCGCCCGCTCGTGCCGCCGCCTGCGCGCCGGCCCCGATCTGTCGCCCGCCGGTATCGCCGTCGTCGCGTTCGTCGTCGCGCTGTTCGCGTTCGACGCCGCCCGGACGGCGCCCGCCACGACGACGACGCGCGCGACCGCCACCGCGATCGACGCGATCGACGTCGGCGAGGACGACGCCCTCGACGTCACGCTGACCGTTCAGGGCGACCGCACGCTGACGTTCCAGGTCTACCCGTCGACCATCGGCACCGACGGCGCCGAGTGGATCGTCGAGCTGCCCGGCGCCAGCCTGCCGCCGGCGGCGCCGTCGTCGCGCGGCGCTGGTGTCGTCCTGCGCGACGTGCGCATCGAGCGACCGGCCCGCGGCGCCCCCGCGCGCCTCGTGCTGACCTTCGCCGACGAGGTCGACTTCGACGCCCGCACCGACAAGGGCGCGCTGGTGGTGCGGTTCTCGCCCACCGGCGACAAGGCGGCCTTGATCGCGGCGCACGGCAAGCGTCGCGAGGCCGCCGCCCAGCTCGCGGCGCTGCAGCAGGCCGAGGCCGCGCGCATCGCCCTCGAGACACGGCAGGCCGAGGAGGCGCGGGCGGCGGCGGCGGCCGCCGCCGCCGAGGCCGAGCGCGTCGCCAACGAGGAGCGACGCAGCGAGGCGGAGCGCCGCCTCGCCCTCGCGCGGGTCGCCGAAGAGCGACGACGCGCCGAAGCGGCCCGCGCCGCCGAAGAGAGGCGACGCGCGAAGGAACAACGCGAGGTCGAAGAACGACGGCGCGCCGGCGAGGCGCGCCTCGCGCAACAACGGGCGCGCGACGAAAAGGCTCGCGCCGCCGACCAGGCTCGGCTCGCGCGCGCCGCCCGCAAGGCCGAGCGGCTGCGTCAGGCCGAGGACCGTCGTCGCGCCGTCGCCGAGGCGCGCGCCGCCCGCGAGGCCGAGCGCCGCCGCGTCGAGGACGAAAAGCGCCAGGCGCTCGCCGCCGCGCGTGTCGCCCGTGCCGCCGAGCGCCAGCGCCGCGCCGACGAACGCCGCCACGGCGAGGAGGCCAGCCAGCTCGCCGAGGCGCAGGCGCGCGACGCCGCGCCGACCGAGGCGGTCCGGGTCGCGCTCGCTGCGACCGCGACCGGCGACGCATCACCACCGGGCGCGGCGTCGGGCGCGGCGTCGGGCGTGGTCTCGAGCGCGGCGTCGGGCGCGGCGTCGGGCGCGGTCTCGAGCACGGCGTCGGGCGCGGTCTCGAGCGCGGTCGCGAGCGCTGGGGCCGGCGCGACGACGACCAGTCCGCGCGATGCGCCGGCCGACGACGGCCAGGGCGCCTCGACGAGTACGACGACGACGAGTACGACGACGACGAGTACGACGACGACGACGACGGATGGTGCCATGCCGGCCGCGGCGACGTCCGGCGAGCCGGCGGGAACGACGACGTCAGCGAGCGGGTCATCGCCGTCGGCCACGCCCGCCGACGTTGCCGACGGCGGCGATCTTCGCCTGGACGAGGCCCGCGCGCTCGAAGAGCGCCTGCGCGCCGAAGAGACGCGCCTGCTCGCCGAGCAGGAGGCCGCCGCCCGGGCGCGCGAGGCGCGCGCGCTGGCCCGGGCCGCCGAGCAGCAGCGCGCTGAAGACGAGCGCCGCGCGGCCCTCAGCCAGGCCCGCGCCGCCGAGCAGTCGCAGCGCGAGCGCACCGGGGCGCTGCTGCGCACGCGTCGCCTCGGCGGCGACGACGACCTCGGCTTCGGCGGCCAAGGCACGGGCAGCCTCGAACTGTCGAGGCCGGTCCGCTACGTGCGCTGGCAGCCGCCGCGCGACGACGACGGCGACGGTGGCTGGGACGGGGCCGGCGACGGCTTCGGCGGCGGCGGCGACGAGGACGACGGCTTCGACGAGCGCGACGGGCGGTCGGTGCTGACGAAGCTCGCCGTACAGCGGACGGCGCAGGGCGCGCGCCTCGGGGTCTTCGTCGATGGCGGGGCCCGCTACGATGTGCAGGGCCGACGCGACGGCAGCCTGCTCGTGACTCTGTACGGCACGCGCGCGGCGAACCTCGCCGTGCGGCGGGCGCTGGATGTGCGCGCGCTCGGTGCGTCCATCACACGGGTGCTGCCCTCGGTGGATGAGGGCGACCGGTTCCGCGTGCGTCTCCTCGTCGAGACGAGGGATGTAGGGCCGACGCCGGCGGTGCGCGTCGAGGAGGACGGCCGCGCGCTGTGGCTGGAGGTGACGCGATGATGCCGGACGGCAACGAACCAGGTCGGGCGTCGGACGCCTGTGGACGCGGGCGGTCGACGCGGGCGCCGGCGCTGGCGTGCGCGCTGGGCATGCTGCTCGCGACGTGGGCATCGACGGGCTGCGCGCCGGTGGCCGCGCGCAGCCGGCCGCTGCACCCGCTGGCGCTGCGAGAGGACGACGACCGCGCGCCGGCGAGCGCGCGCGCGGCGCGGCCCGGGCTGCTCGACGACGCGGTGCCCGACGACGACGCCGACGACGTGCGGGCGCGGATCGCGGCGGCGGCGGCGGCGGCGATCGGGGAGCGCCCGCTCGTGGTGGGGGGCCGGCGCTACCGCTTCGACTGCTCGGGCGTGGCCGCCGCGATCTACGCCCGCGCCGGCGTCCCGCTGCTCGACGACGGCCGCGTCCCGGACACGAAGGCGCTGTTTGCGTGGGTGCAGAAGAACGGCTCGCTGCGCCGACAGAACCCACTGCCGGGCGACCTCGTCTTCTTCGACGACACCTGGGACGAAAACGGCAACGGCCGCGTCGACGACCCGCTGAGCCATGTCGGCATCGTCGAGCGCGCCCTCGAGGATGGCACGGTCGTGTTCGTGCAGCGCGCCGGCGGCCGCGTGATCCGCAGCCGGCTGAACCTCGCGCGGCCCCACGCCCGCGTCGATGAGCGCGGGCAGTCGCTGAACCACTGGCTGCGCGCCGCCCACGGCGCCCGACCGGCGAAGACGACGGGCGAGCTGTTCGTCGCCTACGGCACGCTGGCGCTGACGCCGCAAGGGACGCGGGCCGGTGTGCTCGCGCGACGCTAGGATGAAGCGAACGCTGTCGACGACGATGGCTACGACCACGCAGGAGAGCGCACGGTGAGCAGCATGCACGACACCAACGCGGTGAAGCGCAAGCGCGCGGCGCTGTCGGGGCTGGTCTTGTCGGGAGGCGGCGCGCGCGGCTGCTACGAGGCGGGGGTCATCAAGTACATCCGCACCGAGCTGCCGCCACGGACGCGCACGCACGCGCGCTTCGAGATCATCTGCGGCACGTCGGTGGGCGCCATCAACGCCTGCTTCCTCGCCGCCAGCGCCCACCAGCCCGACGTGCAGGGCCACGCCCTCGCCGACATCTGGGAGCGGCTGCGCATCGACGGCGTCTACCACCTGGGCCCGCGCGAGCTGTGGAACCTGCCGCGCTTCCTGCTCGGCAGCCGCGGGCGCGGCGAGCTCGACGACGTCATCGGCCCCGGCCGGCTCGGCGGGCTGTTGAACACGTCGCCGCTCGAGCAGCTGGTGCGGCGCGGCACGCGGTGGAGCCTGATCGACGAGAACCTGCAGAGCGGCGTGCTCCACGCGGTGTGCGTGAACGCGACCCACGTGGCGTCGGGCAAGACGCACTCGTTCGTGCACACGAAGGACGGCCGCGTGCCGCCGTGGTCGACAGACCCGGCGGTGGTGGCGCGCGCGGTCAAGCTCGGCCCCGAGCACGCGCTGGCCTCGGCGGCGATCCCGTGGATCTTCCCCTGCGTCGACGTCGACGGCCACGTCTACGCCGACGGCGGGCTGAAGCTGAACACGCCCATCAGCCCGGCCATCCGCCTGGGCGCCGACCGCCTGCTCGTCATCGGGCTGCGCGCCAAGGAAGAACCCACCGACGGTGGAATGCTGCCGAGGGTCGACGACCCTGGCACCGGCGCCGACCGCGTCGAGCAATCGCCGTCGGCGGCGTTCCTGCTCGGCAAGATCCTGAACTCGTTCTTGTCGGACAAGACCGAGTACGACCTGCAGCGGCTCGAGCGCTTCAACGCCCTGCTCGCCGCCGGCGAGCGCGCCTACGGGGACGGCTTCGCCGACACGCTGGCGGCGGCGATGACCAGCAACCGCGGGCAGACCTACCGCAAGGTCGAGAGCCTGCTCGTGCGACCCTTCGAAGACATCGCCGCCGTCGCCGTCAAGCACCTGCGCCTGGGCTCGGTGGTCGCCCGCGCCGGTCCCGTCGTCGGCCCCCTGCTGCGCCGCATCGGCGGCAGCGGCGGCGACCGCGCCGGCGACCTGCTCAGCTACCTGCTGTTCGACGGCGAATATACCGCCGACCTCGTCGCCATGGGCATGCGCGACGCCGACGCGATGCGCCAGAAGCTCATCGACTTCTTCGCCGTCTGACGACGCGCCGACGACACACGGGCCGCCGCCGACGGCGGCGCGTCAATAGCCGAGGGTCTTCTTCTTGGCCTCGGCGGTGGGCAGCGGCGCCGCCTTCTTCGTGATCAGCGGCAGGCCCGGGGCCTTGTCACGGTTGATGGCTACCCACGACGCCAGCGACGGGTTCTTCTCGGCCTCGCGGTCTTCCTTGATGGCCTTGACCGGGCACTGCGGTTCGCAGGCGCCGCAGTCGATGCAGGCGTCGGGGTCGATGTAGACCATCTCGGCGTCGCCGTGGAACGCATCGACGGGGCAAACCGTCACGCAGTCGGTGAAGCGGCACTGCTGGCAGTTCTCGGTGACGACGTAGGGCATCGGCCTCTCCTTGCGAACTCTTCGACGTCGTACCGGCTGCGCCCCGCGCGTCAACCCAGAGCGGCGCACCACGGCATGGATCTGCCAGTGCATCCTGCCCCGCGAAGCCACGGAGTTGCTCGCACACCGTGTCCTCGCGGCCAGACGAAGCGACCCACGCGCCGCCGCCGGAAACACCAGCGTCGTGGACGTGATCGCCTGCGGGGCCCGGTTCGCTGTGTCGTGCGGGCACTCCGCAAGGCGCCGGGGGGCCTCTTGGCTGGGCGCTACCTGAGGATCCACCCCAACTCGCCTCCTCGACGACTCTCGCCGGATTCAGCGCTTGCGCCGGACCGGACCCTCATCCCCTGGCCCCCTCCCCCAATCGCTGGGGAAGGGGGAAGTGACGTTCGACCTCAGCAGCGCCGCTTCCGGTCGCCATGGCGAGGGAGAGAAAGCCCATACCCAGAATTGGGAGAGGGCAGCGGCGCGGCCGCGGGTGAGGGCCGTTGTCGTCGCGACGGCGCGGTTTTCGATGTGATCAATGATGACGGCGCGACCGATCCCCAGGTCGCGCCGCGGGCGAAAGCTCGACCAACGACACCGCCCGCAGACCATGACAGCCGACGACGCAAGCGCCGACAGCGGGGCGCACGAACCCGGGGAATCTCAACGCAAGAAACGAGCAGCATCCCCGTCGAGCAACCACCGCACCCGCGCCCCGCGCCGGGCGGCCAGCGCCGCCGGCAGGGTCGACGCGGGGTCGAGGATCGCGTCGTGGGCGGCGCCGGCCTTGGTGCCGCCGGTGACGAGGAACCACAGCTGCCGCGCCCGCGCGAGCGCCTGCAGGGTCAACGTCACGCGGGCCGCCGGCGGCTTGGGCGAATCCGTGAGCGCGGCGACGAGAGCGACCTCTTCACGCAGCAGCGGATGGCCGGGGAACAGCGAGCACACGTGACCGTCGGGCCCCATGCCGACGTGGACGACATCGAGGGCGCCGGTGCCGTCGGTGACGTCGAGCAGCGTGCGCTCGTAGGCGATGGCGGCGGCGGCGGGGTCGTCCTCGCCGCGGACGCGGTGGACGTGGGCGGCGGGGATCGCGGCGCGGGCCAGCAGCGTGCGGCGGGCGAGGGCGTGGTTGCTGTCGTCATGGTCGCCGGGGACGCAGCGCTCGTCGCCAAAGAGGATATGCACGCGGTCCCACGGCAGCGACGCCTGGGCGAGCACCGGGTACAGCGTCGTCGCCGCCGAGCCGCCGGTCAGCGCCATCGTAAAGCGGCCGCGGGCGGCGATGGCGGCGGCGGCGGCCTGCACGGTCTGGTGGACGAGCTCGGCGGTGAGGGCGTCGACGGAGCCGAAGACGCTGCGGGCGGGGACGGTGGACATAGTGGAGCCGTTGGTAGCACGACAGCGGGCCGGCCGACGGCAGGCGCCAGCGCCCCGGCCCGCAGGCGAGGCGACCTCGACCGCCGATCGCGGTGGTCAGGAACGGGAAGGTTTCGCGTGTCGAGGCTAGACTGGGGGTGATCGGTTCCGCAGGCTTCCCGGGCACGTTCAGGAGGGCAGGCGCGATGCTGGTGGCGAGCATGAGGGAGTACTTCCGCGAGACCCTGCAGCGCACGCTGCAGAAGCAGGGCACGTCGCTGACGGACACGGCGCAGGTCTATGTCGTCAACCTGCTCACCGAGTTCGCCCGCAGCGAGCGCGCCTTCGCCGGCACCGAGCGCGGCGAGCGCTTCGGCTTCGTCGACCTGCTGCAGCGCGCGCAGGACAGCGAGCCGCAGGAGGCGCTGCGCATCTACAAGCACATGGGCGACAGCTCGCTGTACCTGACCGGGTTCTTCGCCGAGAGCGTCCAGGGTCACGGCGTCGCCGTCGACTACTACGTCTCGATGGGCGGCAGCGCCTATGACGCCTGCGCGCGGATGATGCGCCCCACGGCGGCGACGTCGTCGGCGCTGTTCGCCGAGCTGGCCGAGCGGTTCGAGGAGCTGGTCGAGCTGCTGTGCGCCATGAGCCTGCACGGCGAGCGCACTGCGAAGCTTGATGACGCCCGCGTGCTCGGCCTGGTCGACCGCTACCGCCGCACCGGCAAGCGCGAGGTGCTCGACGCGCTGAAGGCGCAGGGCGTGGTGCTGCGTCCGCTGCACGACGACGACGACCTCGTGCACTGAAGGCGCGCGGCGCGCGGCTCTTGGAAGCTCGGCGCGCCGTGCTCCCGGCCGACCTTCACGTTCTTGCGCGTCGGGCGGCGCTCACGACGAGGTCGACGGCGGCGATAGCTCCGTGCGCACGTCCCATAGCTCGGGGAAGAACGTCAGCCCGAGCGCGCGCTGCAGGAACGCGACGCCGCTGCTGCCGCCGGTGCCCATCTTGTGGCCGATGATCCGGTGCACCGTCTTCATGTGCCGGAAGCGCCACAGCTGGAAGCGCTCCTCGACGTCGACGAGCTTCTCGGCCATCTCGTAGGCCTCCCAGTGCTGCTCGGGGGCCTCGTAGACAGCCTTGAACACCGCGACGACGGCGTCGCTCCTTGCGTACGGCTTCGTCCAGTCGCGCTCGACGACGGCGTCAGGGATCGCGTAGCCCCGGCGACACAGCAGCCGCAGGAACTCGTCGTAGATCGATGGCTGTTGCAGCCGCGGCGCGAGCCAGGCGTGCACGTCCGGGGTGCCCCGGTGCGGCAGCAGCATGTTCTCGTCCTTGTTGCCGAGCATGAACTCGAGCGCGCGGTACTGGTAGCTCTGGAAGCCCGAGCTTCGGCCGAGGGCGTCGCGGAAGGTCAGGTACTCCGACGGCGTCATCGTCTCGAGCACCGCCCACTGCTCGAACAACATCCGCTGGATGTGGGCGACGCGCGCGAAGATCTTGAAGCACGGCTCGAGCTGGTCGGTCTTTACGTGCTCGAGGGCGCGGTCGAGCTCGTGCAGCATCAGCTTCATCCACAGCTCGCTGGTCTGGTGCTGGATGATGAACAGCATCTCGTCGTGCTGGTCGCTGCGCGGTGTCTGCGACGACAGCATGCGGTCGAGCTGGAGGTAGCCGGCGTAGGTCTCCTGACGAGCGAGGTCGACGTGGATGCTCTGCTCGAGGGCGCGTGTGTTCATGGCCACGCTGCTACCCGATCCAGCCGTGGCTGGCGACGCCCGCCGAGCCTCCCGATGGGCGCTACCGCGGCAACGTCAACGGCCCCGCGCCACGACGATCGACCGCCGCGTTGAGGTCGTCGACGAAGGTGTGCCGCTTGCACTCTATTGCGGCCGCGCCACAGCGCCGGCGGAGAACGGGCGCGGGGCGCGCAGGGGCGCGCAGTCCCGGGCATCGCAGGAGCGCACGGGCTCGTCGACACGCAGGCCGCACCTCATCGGCCTCGACCACCCACGTCAGCCCGCGCAGGCCCTCGCCACCGAGCGTCGCCGGCGTCGATGGGCGAGCAGAGGTTGCGGTGGTTCCACAGCAGGCTGGCGCGCGCCTCGTTGAGGAAGCGGCCGAGGCGCTGGCAGCTGTCGGCGTGGCTTTCGCGGATGGTCTTCACCGCGCACGGGCGATCCAGCCCCGAGCACCGCGTCGACCGCAGCGCGAGGTACACCGCGCCCGTCCTAGACGACCTTGCCGAGCGCGAAGGCCTCGCCAGGTGTCACCTTGACGGCCTGGTTGGCGACGAGGCTGCGCCCGCCCACCGTCGTGCCGTCGCGCGAGCCGAGGTCGGTGACGGCGATCATGACGCCCATCCGGATGCGCGCGTGGCGCCGCGACAGCGTGGGGTCGTCGACGCAGACGTCGACGACCTCGCCGACGGTGGGCAGCGGGAACGTCGCCCGGCCGCCAGCGGCGAAGACGAGCAGCCGCGCCGCCGTCGCCGGCAGGAAGCCGCTGCTGCTGACCGTGGCGGTGGGCTCGGGCGCGGACTGATCGACGGGCACGGCGCACGTTCGTACGGCGCGACGGCCCCGCTCAAACCACCTCGCGGCGCCAGAGACGACGACGTGGCGCCGGCGCCGGCGTGGCTTCTTTCGGGGTTCTCGGCCCCTTCCCCGTTCGCTAACGTTTGGCGCGGTGTCGATCCGACGACAACGTCGTGACCACGCGGTCGAGGGCGCGCCGGGCGTCTTTGAGCGGACGGGACGAGCAGGCAGCGGGCGACCGGTCCGCGACGGGTTCACGATGCGGGTTCGACTTCTTAGGCTGGCGTTGGCGCTCGTCGGGCTCGCGACCGGATGCCCGGCGAAGCCCGCGGCGCCGGCGACGACGTTCGCCGCCGGCAAGACGCGGGCGCGCCTGCTGTTCGTCGGCGACACCTCGGTGGCGCGCGACGTCGGCCGCCGCATCGACGTCGTCGGCGGGGGCGATCCGCGCTGGCTGTTTGCGGCGATGAAGCAGCCGTTCGACGACGCCGACCTCGTCTTCGCCAACCTCGAGTGCGTCGTGTCGGCCTCGACCGACGAGGAGGCCACGGCCAAGACCTGGCGCATCCGCGCCGAGCCGAAGCACGCGGCGGCCTTGAAGGAGAGCGGCATCGACGTCGTCAGCGTGGCGAACAACCACGCCATGGACTTCGGCCAACAGGGGTTCGAGAGCACGCTGGCGGCGATGGCCGAGCAGGGCGTCGTCACTGTGGGCATCCAGCAGGATGGCAAGAATGCGCAGACGCCCGTCGTCCTCACGGTGGGCAACACACGCGTGGCGTTCCTCGCGTACAACCAGCACGGCGACGAGTACAAGCACCCCGTCTGGCCGCGAATGTCGTCGAACTACAGCGCGGCGCAGGTCGTCGCCGACGTGAAGGCGGCGCGCAAGGTAGCCGACGTCGTCGTCGTCAGCGTCCACGGCGGGCCGGAGCTGTCGCACCTGCCCGACGCCTGGCAGCGCAACGACGCGCGCAAGGCGGTGGACGCCGGCGCCGACCTGTGGATCGGGCACCACCCCCATGTGGCCCAGCCCGTCGAGCGGTACCGCGGCAAGCTGATCGTGTACTCGCTCGGCGACTTCGCGTTCGACAAGACGTCGCCGTGGATCCGCGAGCGCACGAGCCCGCGGCTGTTCCTGTCCGTCGACGTCGAGAACGGCGCCATCATCGGCGACGCGCTGACCGGCGGGAAGCACGATCAAGACTATCAGCCGTCGCTGGACCCGTCGTTCCCTGTCGACGCGTGGTTCCTCGGCGAGCAGCCGCCGGCGCTGTCGCAGAAGCTCCTCGAGGCCACCGTCGAGCGCGTGCGCGACGGCAAGACCGCGCCCTGCACCGTGAACAAGAAGCGCCTGCCCGGCCCGCCGTTTCGCTGGCTGGTGCCGCGGCTGACCTGCCCCGACGAGAGCCGGCGCCCCTGGCAGGCGGTGGCCCGCTCGGCGGAGCTCGCCGGCAAGCGCTACCGCGAGGGCGTCTGGGCGGTGCCGCACGCCGGCGGCGCGCTGCGGGTCACGTTTCCCCAAGTGGTGCTCGGCGCGAGCCTGCAGGGCTTCGCCGGCATCCCGGATTGGGGCCTGACCCTCGGCGCCCAGCGCGCGGACAAGCAGCCCGTGACGCTGCGGGTGACCGTCCCGGGGACCGGCCTCGAGCTGGTGCACACGGCGCCGTGGACCACCGGCTGGCAGCCGCTGGCGCTGGACACCGCCGCCCACGCCGGGGCGACCCACGACGTCGTCGTCGAGCTGTCCGGCGGCGCCGGCGACGCCGAGCACCGCTTCCTGTTCGACCTGTGGCCCGTGTCCGGGGGGACTGGCGCCGCCGGCGATGCGCCTGGCGGCAAGGCTGACGGCACGACCGGCGGCGCGGCGGGGCTCTCGAGGTCGCCTTGAGCGGCCGACGCGTCAGCGACGCCGCGGCGCGCGGCGTCGCACCGTCTCGTTGTTCATCGGATGATCGCCCGATGCTGGATGGACCGCGATCACACGACGACGACGTTCATGGGCCGATACCCGTGGCATGTCGCCCACGACGCCTTCGAACAAGCCTGTCTCCCCTGCCCCGTTGACGTCGCGCCCTGCCCCGGCGGCGCCGTCTGCCACGGCTGTCGCGCCGGCGAAGGCGCCGACGACCCTGCGCGAGGGTGACGACGGCCCGGCGGTCAAGGCGCTGCAGCAGCGGCTCGGCCAGCACGGGCACCGCGTCGCGGCCGACGGCCGCTTCGGTCCGGCGACGCGGGCGGCGCTCGAGCGCTTCCAGCGGGATCGCGGCCTGGCCGTCGATGGCGTCGCCGGGCCGCAGACCCACGGCGCGCTGGCCACGGCGGCCCGCCTCGACCCGCGCGCCGCCGCGCTGCGGGCGCTGCCCGCCGACACCGTGCTGCGGCCGGGGGCCGGCGGCGAGGCGGTGCGGCGGCTGCAGCAGCGGCTGAACGACCACGGCGCCGGCGTCGTCGTCGACGGCGTCTACGGCAAGCAGACCGAGGCCGCGGTCACCGCGTTCCAGCAGCAGCGCGGCCTGGCGCAGGACGGCGTCGCCGGCCCGCAGACCCTCGGCGCGCTGGTGGCGACCGACGGTGCGGCGCCGACGAAGACGCGGCCGACGGCGGCGACGACGGCGGCGACGCGCGGCGCGGCGGCGGCGGCGGACCGCGCGCGCGCCCAGGCGGTAGCCACCCGGGCGCCGGCGACGACGGCGACGACGGCGGCGAGGTCGACGAAGAACGTGATCGTGAACGACGTCCTCGGCATCCGCGACCTGAAGGCGGCGAAGGGGACGGCGACCGGCACGGCGCCAATGGCGATCTTCGACAACCCCGAGACCATCCACACCCTCGGCCTCGTCGGCTCCACCATCGCGCCGCTCGCCGGCCGCAGCGGCAACACCGTCCACGACTTCGACGGCAAGGCCCGCCTGTACTCGATCGTCAACAACCAGACGCAGAACACGCTGACGTCGAGCGCCCGCCGCCAGCTCGGCCAGGAGAAGCTGCACAACATCCACAACAGCGTCGTCGTGCACAACCCGACGGACAAGCCGCTCGTCATCCACATCAAGGGCGTGGTGTTCTCGAAGAGCATCACCCGCACCGACGGTCGCATCCCCGAGAGCTACGCGCGCAACGGCGCGTTCCGCGGGCCGCAGGGGATCGCCGCGGCGTCGTACATGGCCGGCCGCCCCGGCGAGAACGGCTACGTGAAGAAGGCGCTGACCATCCCGCCGGGCGCGACCCGCGTCGTCAGCGACGTCTACCAGGCGCCGGGCGGCGAGGTGTTCACGCTGCTCGACATGAAGGCCAACGGGCGCTTCCGCATGGCGCAGGTGGCCTCCGAGAAGCAGCTGAACGACAAGGACCTCGCGGCGATCACGAAGGGCACCTACGCCACCGCCGGCGCCGGCTTCCGCCTGAAGGACCGGCAGAGCGACTTCGCCGGCGCCGACAAGGAGCGCCTCGGCCGCCCCAACGGCGTCGTCGCCGGCAGCGTGTTCTCGGGCAGCGAGCGCGTCGACGTCCGCGAGCGCACCGGGCGGCTGTTGATGAGCACGCGCCAGAAGCAGGCGCTCGACGGCTCCGACCTGCAGAGCCTGTCGAAGGTGCCCGACAACAAGGGCTTCGTCGGCGCCGCCGCCACCACCAACGACGGCGGCTACGGCATGACCTACGACCTGCGCTACCGGCTCGAGAACCCCGGCCGCGCGCCCCAGCGCGTGCGCGTCGTGATGTCGTCGCCGAAGCACTCCTACGAGGGCGCCTTCAACCCCGACGGCGGCATGCTGACCCTGCCCATCCGCATGGACGGCGTGCAGAAGAACCTGCGCGTCCACGCCCGTGGCACCGGCGTCGTCGTCGGCGAGCTCGAGATTCCGCCGGGCGGCGCCCACGACCTGCGGCTGCAGCTCACGAACCTTGGCAACATCTATCCGCCCGTCGGGATCGAGTTCCAGCCCATCCGCTGACGGCCTTCGGCAGGCTCGCGGCGCCCCTGCCTTGATCGAGCTCCGTGCGCTCAGGGCTTGATCGAGCTGCGCTCCGCTGTCGGCGCTGCCTTCTTTGGCGTCGTCGTTCTGCTCGCGGGTTCTCTGGTCGAGCTTTCGCCTTCGGCGCGACCAGGGGAGACTGATGGCCACTTCAGGCCACGTCTCCCCTGGACCCCTTGGGCCTTTTCGGAGTGCCAGCACGGCGCTGTTCCCCGTTCCTTGGACCCGGGCCCCGCACGCGGTCGGAACCTCTTGGTCGTCGGTTCTGGCTGCGGCGCGCGAGTCGATTCGCCTGTCCGCGGAGACACGGTTCGGCGCAGCTTCAGGGCTCGGCGGCGGCAGACGGCATCTGGCGATCACGTCGTCGTCAGAGGAAGCCGGGGCCACGGGTGCGCAGGTGGGGCACGTCAACCTGGCGGACGTCGTCCCGCAGCAGCGCGACGTTGGCGGCCTCGCGGCCCGTGGCCACCGCGCGCTCCATCAGCGCCGACGGGTAGTCGGTCTTCACCCAGTCGCCGGCGAAGGCGAGGTTGTCGACGCCGGCGGCGGCGGGGGCGTCGGGGGCGGGGCGGGCCTTCGTCTGGCCGGTCTCGTACGACGTGAAGTCGTGGTGGCGGCCGAGGACCATGCCGCGCACGTTGGCCTCCTTCAGCGTGGGCTGCAGCTCGGCGAAGGTGCCCTTCACCTTGTCCCAGATCTGCTCCTTGGTGAGGCCCGCGAGCTCGGGGGTGTCGTAGAGGTGCAGCTCGACCACCGAGCCGCCGGTGCGGCGCGCGTACTCGGCGCTCTCGTCCTCGAGCTGGCTCGTGAAGCAGTACAGGTGGATGGGCTTGTGCTGCGGGCTCTCGATGACGTCGGGCGTGCCCGGCGGCGGCGCCTGGTCGAGCCAGACGCGCAGCACGTGGTACGGCGGCGCCGTCTGCAGCGGGTCGGCCACCGCGCGCAGCTTGGCGAGCTCGGCGGCGGAGGCGGCGTCGGCGACGGAGCCCTGCAGCAGCTTCTTCGTGCCCGGCACCGACGTCGCCACGACGACGAAGTCATAGTCCTTGGCCTCGCCGACCTCGCCTTTGGCCTTGCCGCCTTCGAACCGCAGGCCGCGGGTGACGTGGTTGGTCTCGACCTTGACGCCGAGGTCCTGCAGGCGCTGCTGCCACGGCTCGAGCACGGCGGTGGCGTGGTCGGTGGTCGTGACCTCGCGGTTCATCGCCCGCGGCTGGCTGATGAAGTAGGCGTGCATCATCTGCAGCATCTCGGCGGCCGAGATCTTGTCGGGGTCGTTCAGCGTGACGCTGGCGGCGGGCTCGAGGATCAGCTCGTAGAACTTCTTGCTGATGCCCTTCTGCTTCGCCCAGTCGGCGAAGGTGACGCCGTCGTACTTCGCCTGCATCTTATCGTGGTCGTAGTTCATGACCTCGAGCAGGCCGCGGAACTGCTCGAGTGCGTCGAGGATGGCGAGGTTCGGCGAGCGCTGCAGCAGCGCCACCATGTTGAGCGGATAGACCGGCGGCCGCGACGTCAGGGTCTCAGGCTTGTAGTCGCGGAACTGGAAGTCGACGACGTCGTAGGGGCGGAAGTGGTGGTCGATGCCCAGCCGGCTGCGGATGTCCTTGAAGACGAAGTAGTTGTCGAACCACATGTGCAGGCCGTGCTCGACCTTGAACGTTCCGGCGCCGCCGGTGTCGACGGTGGGCGTGGCGAGGCGGCCGCCGACGACGTCGCCCTGGTCGCGTAGCGTGACTTGGTAGCCGCGCTCGGCGAGCTCGAGGGCCGCCGACATGCCGGCCAGACCAGCGCCGACGATCAGCACCTCCCGCTTCGTGCCCGGCGGCAGGCGGTCGAGGCCACCGGGGTTCTTCGCCTCCTTCAGCTGCGGGATCTGCGGCCGCAGCAGCTCGGGCAAGACCGGCGTGTCGGCCCACTGGCGCATCAGCTTGCGCAGCCAGCCCGGCACCTCCTTGGGCAGCCCATCCTGCGGGGCGACGTCGACGGCGGCGGTGCGGCTCTGCCAGGGCGCGAGCCCCGGGCGCGCCCAGCGCTCGGACGGCAACGGCGGCAACGTCGGGGACGACGACGACGACGAGAACGTGGCCGCCGGCGTCGTGGTCGTCGGCGCGCGCGGCGCCGTGGTGGTCGTCGTCGACACGGGAGCCACGGTCACGGCGGCAGGCGTCACGCGGGCGGGCTGCGGGCGGCTCACGGTGGTCATCTCAGGCTCCGGGGCGAAGATGTAGGACAACATCGGACACCCGGGATGTCGGCGGCGCGGCCGACGGCGGTGCGCCGCATCCGTCGTGGGGCGGATGGGTCGGCCGAGAAGAAGCGGTCTTGTCCAGATCAAAGGCGGCCGAGCACGCCGCGCGCGGCCCGGCGGCAATGCGCGGCGACGGTGCTCGGCGGCGGTGCTCGGCGACGGTGCGCGGCGGTGCTCAGCGGTTGGGCTTCGCGGAGCGGACCCGGCGGGTCGCGGCGGCGGCAGCGTCGTCGTCGTCGCCGTCGTCGTCCAGGTCGACGAGCGTCCCGGTGGGGGCCTGCGACGACCCCATCGGCTGCACGGTCACCGTGTCGAGCGCGACGAACTGCGGCTGGCTGCCGAGGGGCGCGCCTTGCGCCGAGCGGAAGCGGACCGCCTCGACGACGCGCTCGACGGCGAAGGCGCGATCGACGCGCTGCTGGACGACGCCGCGGGCCTCGACGAAGGCCAGGCTGCCGCGCAGCGGGTCGAGCGCGGGGCAGGCGTCGAGCCAGCGGAGGTCCGACAGCGGTTGGCGCGCGCAGCTGACCAGATGGCGGATGGCCTCGTCGGGCGCGACGGCAGCCAGCGCCTCCGCGGCGAGCTGGTGGATGTGGCTCTTGCGCTTGGGGCTGGCGGTCCGCTGCGCCGCGTCGGCGGCGGCCTCGATGAGCGCATCGACGCTGGTCTCGCCGATCAGGACGCCGAGTCCGGCCTGCAGGACCCGAAGCGCGACCAGCCCGGGCGGCCCCACCAGCAGTTGCAGTCGACGCGCCTGCGCCCGATCGCGCCGCCAAAGGCACAGCCGCATCCGCAACGCGGTGGCGTCGAGGTGCCGCCCGTGCTGGCCGGCCTCGACGACGGCCAGCAGCGCCTCGCCCTCGTCGTCGCGACCGGTCAGGAAGTGCTCGCGTGCCGCCGTCGCCAGCGCGCCCAGCTGGCCGGCGTCGAGGTCGTGGGCGAGCAGCAACCGGTCGACGCCGCCGACGTTGCCCTCGAGCTCGATGCGCCCGAGGACCTCGTGGCTGAACGCGTGCAACGGCTCGAGCGTCTGCGCCCGGCGCAGCGCGCGCACCGCGTAGGCGATGTCGCCGCCGTAGTCGGCGATCAACGCGTCGGCCAGGTGGGTGTCGGCCAGGTGCGAGGCCGCGGCGACGGCGTCGGCGACGGCGGCGGCGGCGCGCTCGGCGAGGGCGTGCCGCTCGGCGTCGGTGTGCACCCCGCTGCGGTGCCACAGCCGCACCAACGCCAGCGCCCGCAGCGCCAGCCCTACGTCGAGGCGCGGCTCGACGGCGAGGACCGACTCGATCTCGGCCAGGCTCTCGTCCTCGCCGCCCATGCGCAGCAGCTTGCGCCGCGCGGTGGCGAGGCGCCGGCCCAGACCACCGCCGAAGGCGCCGAGGTCGACGCGACGGGCCGACGTCCCCGACGTCCCCAACGTCCCCGACGTCCCCGACGTCGGCGACGGGCCGCTTTGGGGGTCGAGGGCGAGCCCCTGTTCGGCGAAGGCGCGCTCGAGGAACGCGGCCGTGGGCCGCTCCCCCGGCTCGCGGGCAAGGCAACGACGCACGAGCGCCGCCAGCCCGGCGGGGACGTCGTCGGGCAGCGCGCGCGGGTCGGCGTCCAGCCGGGCCAGCATCCGCTCGCGCCGCGAGCGGCCGGTGAAGGCGTGCCGTCCGCTCAAGGCCTCGTGCAGCACGCAGCCGAGCGCGAACACGTCGGCGGCGCCGGTCAGCGAGCTGCGCTCGAGCTGCTCGGGCGAGATGTAGTCGGCGGTGCCCATGCCCGAGCTCGCGGTGCCGAGCGCGCGCGCGATGCCGAAGTCGACGAGCACCGCGACGGGGGTCGCGCCGCCGGTCAGGACGACGTTCTCGGGCTTGAGGTCGAGGTGCAGCACGCCGGCGGCGTGGGCAGCGGCGAGGGCCGAGGCGATGTCGTGGCCGAGCCGGGCGATGTCGAGGGTCGTGAGCGCCCCCGCGCGCAGCGCCCCCCGCAGCGTCGGGCCCGGGACATAGGCCATCGTCAGGTAGGGGATGCCGTCGTGGCGGCCGAGGTCGAAGACGCGCGCGACGTGCGGGTGCGCCACGCGACGCGCCATCGTCACCTCGCCGCGCTGCAGCTCCCACAGGCGCTCGGCGCGCACCGGGTCGGCGCTGTCGATGGCCGCGAGCTTCAGCGCGATGTTCTCGCCGACGAAGGTGTCGAGCACCCGGTAGACGGCGCCCATCCCGCCGGTGCCCAACTGCTCTTCGACGACGTAGCGCTCGGCGAAGGTCTCGCCGACACGGAGCACGGGGGGGATGGGGTGCGCAGACATTGGGACCTCGGGGGCCGCCCCGGCCTCAGCCGCGCGGCGTGTTCAGCTCGACGCGCAGGACCTGCTCGCCAGCGAGCAGCAGGTCGCCGTGGGCGAGCTTCCAGGGGCCCGAGACGCGGGCGTAGGTGCCGTTGCGGCTCTTCAGGTCCTCGAGCAGGACGTGGTCGCCCACCTGGGTCAGCTGGGCGTGGCGCTCGGAGACGAAGCCGTCAGCGGCGAAGTTCACGTCGCAGGTGGTCCGCCCGAGGGTCAGCAGCCGCTGGTACCGCACATAGACCTCGGTGTGGGTCGGATCGGACGTGATGCGCGCGAGGGCGAGGGTGGACTGGCCGGGGCGCACGGCGCTGCCCTGCAGGTGCGTGCCGGCGGCGTCCACGACGGCGGAGGCGGCGACGGGGCGCTCGTGGTCGTGCAGCAGGCGCAGGCGCTGGGCGCCGACGATGAACTCGTCGCCCTGGTGCAGGCGCGCGGGCTCGCGCAGGCGGATGAACACGCCGTTGGTGCTCGGCAGCGGTTCGACGAAGAGGTCGGCGCCGCGGAAGACGAGGCGGGCGTGGCGGTCGGCGAGGGCGTTGTCGTCGGGAAAGAGCACGACGCCGCTGTTGCGCCCCAGGGCGGTCTCGCCGGCCTGCAGGCGCCACTGTGTGCCGAACTGCGTGTGGCCGCGCACGAGAATCAGCTTGGCCGACCGCTCGACGGTGACGGCGCCGAAGAACATCGTCGGCGACGGCGCCGCGGCGGCGGGGGCCGACGGCGCAGGCAGCGCCGCCGGCGCGGGCGGGGCGAGGGCGCCAAGGGCGGCGGCAGGGACGACGCTGACGGGGCGCGCCGCGGGGATCACCTGGGTCGCGCTCCCGGCGGCGCCGGGCGGGGCGGGGGCGGCGTCGACGCGGGCGCCGCAGTGGCGACAGAACTTGTCGCCGGGTCCCGTGGTGGTCGAGCAGCGCCAGCAGGGCACGCCCGCCGAGGTCGACGCGCCGCCCGACGGCGCGGCCAACGGCGGCAGCGGCGGCAGCGGCGGCGACGGGAACGGACGCGCGGCGGGCGATGGCGCGAAGGTCGGCGCCGCCGACGTGGAAGGCAGCGGCGCCGACCACGCGGGCAAAGGCGAGGCAAAGGACAGCGAGGGCGGCGCAGCGGGCGGCGCAACTGGCGACACGGGCGGCGCAACTGGCGACACGGGCGGCGCAACTGGCGACACGGGCGGCGCAACTGGCGACGCGGGCGGCGCAGCGGGCGATACGGGCGACGCGGGCGGCGCGGCGACGGCGGCGTCTTCGTCGTCCAAGGGTGCGGCGCACGCGACGCAGCGGACGGCGCCGGAGTCGTTGTAGGTGTCGCAGGCGGTGCAGACGAGGCCGAAGAAGGCCGCAAGAGGGGCGGCGTCACCGTCCGCGGGAAAGGCGAAGCCGCAGACCTCGCAGCGGGTCTTCGTCGGCTCGAACGCTCCACACGACGCGCAATCCACCAAACGCTCCCCGCCGTGCCAGTCCGGCGCGACCGTCGAACCCGTCGACGCTGGAGATTACTCTCGTCAAGCCGGGCGTAGGGCGTCAACCGCAGCCGCGTGGGGCGTCACGTCGGACGCTCGGCGGCGCGTCGCTCGACGTGGGCGACGAAACGCTCGGTGATGGGCGCGCCCAGGTCGTCCTCGAGGTCCACCACCACCGGCGTGCGGTTGACCTCGAGCACGACGACGCTGCCGTCGACGCGCCGCTTCAGGTCGACGGCGGCGAGGTCGAAGCGGCACGTCTGCGCCGCCCGCCGCGCGACGTCGCGCAGCGCGGGTGCGTCCACCGGCGCCCAGCGCCCGGTGCCGTCGCGCCACGCGGCGCGCGCCCGCACGTCGACGACGTCGTCGCCCACGGCGGGGTCGAAGGCGGCGACGGCCACGACGTCGTCGCCGACGACGACGGCGCGGATGTCCTGCCCGCGCACCCGCTCTTGCACCTGCACCGGCTCGCCGGGGCGCAGCGCCAGCGGTCGCTCGGGGTCGAAGGCGCGGGCCGGGCCGCCGGTCACCGGCTTGACGACGCAGTCGCCGACGCTCTCGGCGAACGCGCGCAGCGCGCCCGGGTCGGCGGTGATCAGCGTGCGCGGCACGGGCACCCGCGGCGCCAGCGACGCCAGCTGGTGCGGCTTGTGGTCGAACGGGCGCGCCAGAGACGGCGACGACAGCACCGGCACGCCGCGGCGCTCCCAGTCGAGCACGATCGACCACGCCAGCGCGTGCCGCTCGCCCGCGGTGCGCGCCCGGGCGTAGTGCTCGTCGGCGGACAGGTTCGTGCCGGTCAGCGCCGTGCGCCCCACCGCCGCCGGCAGCGGGCCGAGCACCACGGCGCCTAGCGTCGACGGATCGAGGGCGACCTCGTCGGCCACCACAAGCCCCCCGGCCGGATCGAACGACACCGTGCCCCGGCCGAAGGCGACGATGTCGATGTGGACGACGTCGTGGCCGGCGGCGAGCAGGCCGGCGCTCAGGCGATCGTACTGCGCGTCGACCTCGGGGCTGCGGCGGGAGAAGACCGCGACCTTCACCGTGCGGGCTCCGCGGCGGCTCAGGGGGACAGGGCGACGCAGCGCAAGCCAGCGTCGACGTCGACGTCGACCTCGACGACGTCGCCGACCACGAAGGCGCCAGCCACGGCGTCGACCACCAGCGGCACGCCGACGTCGACCACCACGGTGCCGCCGCCGCCCGCCACCACCGGGCCGGTCAGGCGCTCGGGCACGCCGGTGCGGGGCACGGCTGCCTTCGTCGCTGACGACGACGAGCGCACCCGCGCTGCCTTCACGACCAGGCGAGCAGTGACCGTCGTCGACAGCGCATCGAGCGCAGGCACCGGCAGCGGCGTCACGCGCCACAGCACGTCGAGGGCGCCGGGGCGGAACAGCCACGCGCCCTTCGACGAGCGCAGCACCCCGGGGACGACGGCGGCCGACGGCGAGCTCATCGATGACGGCTCACGCCGGCAGCCCCTGCGGAATGCCGTCGGGGAAGGCCTTCTTCGACAGCGAATAGCCGTCGAGCCACATGGCCATGTTCACGCGGCGCGGCGCGGAGTCGGCGCCGGGCGCGCGCAGCGCCGACAGCGTGTCGACGATGTCCTTCTCGGTGACGAGGTAGGTGCCCGAGTCGCCCACGATGCCGTGGGCGTAGAACTGGCCGTCGCCGAGGTACAGCACGTTCTCGCCGCGAAACGCCGAGTTCTCGGGCGCGGCGTCGGGGTTCTCGAAGTAGTAGTGCGTGCCGGGCTGCAGGGGCATCGGCCGGTGCACGAGCTTCTTGGCGTCGACAAAGTCGGCGTCCTCGATGTCCCAGCGGAAGAACGCGAGGTTCTTTGGCTCGCTGAACAGCTTGTCGAAGGCCTCGTCGCCGACGTGGTCGAGGATGGCCTTGTGGTAGATGACCATCATCGCGGTGGCGCACTCGAAGCCGTAGGCGCGGCCGTTGTCGAAGATGTCGCGCAGCGCCGCCGATGGCTTGCCGGTCTCGCCGTCGGCCAGCCACTTGCGAACCTGCATCTTGCCACCGTAGCCCATCGTCCACAGCGTCTGGTTGACCTTGTCGGTCTGGTGGCTGCCCGAAAACGACGCCCCCGACGCCGCCAGATCCTTCGCCGCCTGCACGACGTGGGCGCGGAACGCGATGTTCTCGCTGCGGCGCACGCCGAGCGCCCGGGTCACCGTCTCGCCCCGCGCGTTCTGCCGCACGAGCTTGTCCGCGGCGTCGAGGACACCGGGCACGCCAGCGTCGACGATCTTCGTCGTCGGCCCGTAAAGCTCCTTCGCCACCGTCTGCGCGGTCTGCAGGTCGGTCTGCGGCGACCGCGGCGCGCGCGCGACATCCGGTCGACCATCGATGCGGGGCATGGGCTCTCCTTCGGCGTCGACGAAGAGGCTCGCAGAGCCACGCGACGTGTCGGGGATCTAGCCCGACGCGTCCCGCTTTGGCGCGTCGGTCGGCGGGTCGAGGTCGACGGCCAGCGGTGGCACGCCCGTCGTCGCGAGCAGCCTGCCGTGAAGATGGCCGAAGGCCGTTTTCGCCGAGGGCTGCGTCTGGGGTGGGGGCCCTGTCGAGCTTCGCTCGACGGGGGACGGGTCTGGAACAGACCGGTCAGACGGAGAGCAGGCTGTGGTGAAGCGCCGGCGGCGTTTTCACCACAGCCCGCGAGAGGCCCCAGGAGCCCCTCCGAAGCGCGACGGGCGCCCCGGACAGCTCGTACGGCGCGCCCGTCGTCGCCACGCAGCACGTGGCTGCGTGGTGGGGTCGCTCAGCCCTGCTCGGCCGGGGCCTCGCCGCCCTCGTTGCCGCCGGGCGCTCCCTGCACGCCGAAGACGTCGAGGTCGGTGCCCTCTTTCAGGGTCACGATGGCCTTCTTCCAGTTGCTCTTGCGGCCGAACGAGGTGCCGACGCGCTTGTGCTTGCCGCGGACGACCATCGTCGTCACATCGGTGACCTTGACGTCGAACAGGCCCTCGACGGCGTTCTTGACGTCGATCTTGTTCGCCGACTTCTTGACCTCGAAGGCGACCTTGTTGGCTTCGGCCTTGAGCGCCGACGACTTCTCGGTGACGAGGGGGCGCACGATCACGCCGTAGGTGTGCTTGTTCATCGCTGGGTTCCTTTAGAGCCTCGCGGCTCGAATGGGTGGGAAGGGCGCTTGCTCACTCGCCCAGCAGGCGGGCCTGGATGGCCTTCACCGCCGCCTCGGTCATCACGAGCGAGGGGTACTTGAGCAGGTCGACGACATTGAGACCGTCGACATGGAGGTAGCGCGAGTCGGCCAGGTTGCGGCTGGCGCGCTGCAGGCTCTCGTTGTCACCGTCGACCATCAGCGTGTCACCGGTGTTCAGCGACTTGAGCGCGCCGGCCACCGCCTTCGTCTTCGCCTCCTGCAAGTCGAAGGACTTGACGACGCGCAGGCCGCCCTCCTGGACCTTCAGGCTGAGCGCGACCATCAGCGCCGCGCGGCGCTTGGCCTTCGGCAGCGCGTAGTCGTAGTCGCGCGGCTTGGGCGCGAACGCGACGCCGCCGCCGCGGAAGTGCGGGGCCTTCATGTCACCTTGGCGGGCGTTGCCGGTGTGCTTCTGGCCGTAGGGCTTCTTGGTCGTGCCGTTGACCTCGCTGCGGGTCTTGACCGACTGCGTGCCGGCGCGGGCGCGGGCGCGCTGCCAGTTCACGACCTCGGTGAGCAGGTGGCGACGGATGGGCGCCGCGAAGACGGCGTCGTGGAGCTCGATGGTACCGACCTTCTTGTTCGCGAGGTCGATGACGTCATGGTTGGCCATACAGGTTTCCTGATGTCGAAGAGAACAAAAGTGGAGAGAGGATCGCCCGCAGCACGGACCTTGCCGGTGTGCTTCCCGGGGCGGCCGTTCAGGTCTTGATCTCGACGTCGACGCCCGCCGACAGGTCGAGCTTCATCAGCGCGTCCAGCGTCTGCTGCGTGGGGTCGAGGATGTCGAGCAGGCGCTTGTGCGTGCGGATCTCGAACTGCTCGCGCGACTTCTTGTCGACGAACGGGCCACGCAGCACGGTGAAGCGATTGATCTTCGTCGGCAGCGGGATCGGACCGGCGACTTTGGCGTTGGTGCGCTTCGCCGTCTCCACGATCTCGAGGGTGGACTGGTCGAGGAGCTTGTGGTCGTAGGCCTTCAGACGGATGCGGATCTTGTTCTTCGTGGACATGTGTTCCTCACGCTACTGGGCAGTGCGGCCGTTGGCGGGTGGTCCGGGAGGTGATTCTCCCGAATCGTGAAACCGGGCCAGAAACCAGACGGTGAAAGGGGAAGTGAGCGAAAGAAATCCAGTGAGACAGAGCAGGGGCGACCTTGCGGCCGCCCCTGCCCTGCGTCACGGCAAGATCACTCGATGATCTCGACGACGACGCCGGAGCCGACCGTGCGACCACCCTCGCGGATGGCGAAGCGAAGCTCCTTCTCCATCGCGACGGGCGTCATCAGCTCGACTTCCATCGCGGTGTTGTCGCCCGGCATCACCATCTCGGTGCCCGCGGGCAGCGTGATGGTGCCGGTGACGTCAGTGGTGCGGAAGAAGAACTGCGGACGGTAGTTCGAGAAGAACGGCTTGTGACGGCCGCCCTCGTCCTTGCTCAGGACGTAGACCTGCGCCTTGAACTTCTTGTGGCCCTTGACCGAACCCGGCTTGCAGAGAACCTGGCCGCGCTCGACGTCTTCCTTCTTCGTGCCGCGCAGCAGACAGCCGACGTTCTCGCCCGCGCGACCCTCGTCGAGCAGCTTGCGGAACATCTCGACACCGGTGACGGTCGTCTTCTGCGTCTCGCGGAAGCCGACAATCTCGATTTCGTCGCCCGGCTTCACGATGCCGCGCTCGACGCGACCCGTGACGACGGTGCCACGGCCCGAGATCGAGAAGACGTCTTCGATGGGCATCAGGAACGGCTTGTCGACCGCGCGCTCCGGCGTGGGGATGTAGCTGTCGACGGCGTCCATCAGCTTCATGATGGCCGGCACGCCGAAGTCACCCTTGTCGCCCTCGAGGCCCTTCAGCGCCGAGCCACGGACGACGGGCAGGTCGTCGCCGGGGAACTGGTACTTGTTGAGGAGCTCGCGCACCTCCATCTCGACCAGATCGGTGAGCTCCGGGTCGGCGATGTCGCACTTGTTGAGGAAGACGACGATGTAGGGAACGCCGACCTGGCGGGCGAGCAGGATGTGCTCACGCGTCTGCGGCATCGGGCCGTCGGTGGCGGCGACGACGAGGATCGCGCCGTCCATCTGCGCCGCGCCCGTGATCATGTTCTTCACGTAGTCAGCGTGGCCGGGGCAGTCGACGTGCGCGTAGTGGCGCTTTTCGGTCGAGTACTCGAGGTGCGCCGTGTTGATCGTGATGCCGCGCTCGCGCTCTTCCGGAGCCTTGTCGATGGCGTCGTACGCCATGTACTGGGCGCGGCCCAGGTCGGCCATGACCTTCGTGATAGCAGCCGACAGCGTCGTCTTGCCGTGGTCGATGTGACCGATGGTGCCGACGTTGACGTGCGGCTTATCGCGATTGAACTTCTCCTTCGACATGGCGTGCTCCTCGTGAAGATCTTGTGAGTCCGGGCGCCTTTAGACACGACCCGTGACGAGTGCGCAAGGGGTTTCCTGCTGCACACCCTCGATCATCGTCGTCGTCGTGGTCGCTCGTCGCTCCGCGGAAAGGCGCGACCGGCGCGGGCTCCGTCGACCGACCGAGTCACGGGTGCTCTCTGCAGCGCAGCCCCGCCCTCCGCCCGGTCACTCGCGTGATCGCCGGTGCCGTCGACGGCACCGGCGCGCGCGCCGCGCCCTTGCGCCGCGCGACGACGGAGCCAACCGGGCCCAAAGGCGAGGGGCGCCCGCAGGCGCCCCCGACCAAACGTCGTCGCGTCGATGTCGACATCGACGTCGTCGGCAGCGTCAGCGGACCAGCATCAGGCGCGCCGCCGCGCGATCGACCTCCACGCGCAGGCCCTGGTAGTCGGCGTCGCCCTCGCCGGCGGCGCCGAGCGCCGCCAGCTTCTGCTCGAGTTCGTGCAGGCTCTTGCGCTCGGTCTCGGCGACGATCTCGCCCTTCAGCGCCGCGCTCTCGCACATCAGCACGATGCGATCGTGGTCGACCTCGACGAAGCCGCCCGAGACCATCAGCTCGACGTCCTTGCCCTCCGTGGTGAACCTCAACACCCCCGTGCCGAGCTGGCCGAGGTAGGGCGCGTGGCCAGGCAGGACGTCGATCTCGCCCTGGCTGGCGGGGATGACGACGTCGTCGGCCTTGCCGACGACGACGCGGCGATCCGGGGTGACGATCTCAAGCTGCATGATCTCTTCCTCGTGGACCGGGTGCGAGAGCGTCCGCTGCCGTCAGCGCGCCATCACCGCCGACGACGCGCGAGACGTCGACGGCGACGCCACCATGACCACCAACGCGGCCGGCGTCGGTTCCCGCACGTCGTCCATGCCAATGGCCGGCGAGGCCCCGACAGGTCGAGCCCGTCAGGCACCCCGGCGTCGGGCGACGCAGGCAACCGCCGCCGATCGTGCCGCATCCCGCGAGGAGAGCGGGGCCGACGACGGCGAGCAGCCCGACAATCGCGCGCACGGTGGTCACCGCGTTCAGCCGAGCTTCTTGGCGGCTTCGTAGACGTCGTCGATGCCGCCCTGCATGTAGAACGCCTGCTCGGGGATGTCGTCGCACTCGCCGTCGACGATCTTCTTGAAGCTCTTCACCGTGTCTTCGATCTTCACGTACTTCCCCGAGCGGCCCGTGAAGACCTCGGCGACGTGGAACGGCTGCGACAGGAACTTCTGGATCTTGCGGGCGCGAGCCACCGTCAGCTTGTCGTCGGCGGAGAGCTCGTCCATGCCGAGGATGGCGATGATGTCCTGCAGGTCCTTGTACTTCTGCAGGATCACCTGCACGCGCCGCGCGGTCTCGTAGTGATCCTTGCCGACGACGTCGGGGCTCAGGATGCGGCTGGTCGAGTCGAGGGGATCGACGGCGGGGTAGATGCCCAGATCGGTCAGCGCGCGGTTCAGCACCGTCGTCGCGTCAAGGTGGGCGAAGGTCGTCGCCGGCGCCGGATCGGTCAGGTCGTCGGCGGGCACGTACACCGCCTGCACCGACGTGATCGAGCCCTTGTTCGTCGTCGTGATGCGCTCCTGCAGCATGCCCATCTCGGTGGCCAGCGTGGGCTGGTAGCCGACGGCGGACGGGATACGTCCGAGCAGCGCCGACACCTCAGAGCCCGCCTGCGTGAAGCGGAAGATGTTGTCGACGAACAGCAGCACGTCCTGGTTGAACTCGTCGCGGAAGTACTCGGCGACGGTCAGGCCCGACAAGGCGACGCGGGCGCGCGCGCCCGGCGGCTCGTTCATCTGGCCGTAGATCAGGGCCACCTTGCTCTCGTCGGTGACGATCTTGCCCGTCGCCTCGTTCTTCACGATGACGCCGCGGATCAGGTCGCCGTCCTTCTTGCCTTCCTGCATCTCGTTGTAGAGGTCGCGCCCCTCGCGGGTGCGCTCGCCGACGCCGGCGAACACCGACAGGCCGCCGTGGCCCTTGGCGATGTTGTTGATGAGCTCCATGATCGTGACGGTCTTGCCGACGCCGGCGCCGCCGAACAGGCCGATCTTGCCGCCCTTGGCGTAGGGCGCGAGCAGATCGATCACCTTGATGCCCGTCTCGAGCATCTTCACGCTCGTCGACTGCTCGGTGAATTTCGGCGGGGCGCGGTGGATCGGCATCGTCTGGTCGAACTTGACCGGGCCCTGCTCGTCGACGGGCTCGCCGACGACGTTCAGGATGCGGCCGAGCACGCCCTTGCCGACGGGCATCGCGATCGGGCTGCCGGTGTTCTTCACCTTCTGGCCACGCTGCAGGCCCTCGGTGGCGTCCATGGCGATGCAGCGCACGGTGTTCTCGCCGAGGTGCTGGCTGACCTCCACGACGAGGTTCCATTCGCGGTTGTCGATGGACGAGTTCGTCAGCTTCAGCGCCGTCAGCACCTTCGGCAGCCCGCCCGGCGGGAATTCGACGTCGACGACGGGGCCGATGACCTGGGTGACCTTGCCTTCGAGCAGAGCCTCAGCGGACATGCGCATCTCCTGGAGCAGAAGTCGAACGTCGGTGGCTTAGTGCAGCCACGTCGCCGGGCAAAGATGTTTCTGCGGCCGCCGCCGCCGACGGCGGCGCCTCGCCCCGCGGACGTCGCGGCAAGGTGCCGCGATCCGGGGCTCGTCAGGGGTGGGGGACGAGCACGATGCGGTCGCGGCCGGGCTCGGCCCACCACACCGACGTCGCGTCGACCACGATCTGCCCCGGCTCGCCCCGGGCGTCGGCCAGCCGCTGCGGCGCGCCCCCCGCCGCCGACACGCGGTACACCCCCGGCGACGTCGCGAAGCCCGCGCCGCCCGTCGTGTAGTCGAGCACCGCTCCCTCGACGAAGAGCCCGCGGGCGTACTTGGCCGGGTCGTCGGGGTCGACCTGGTGCAGCACCTCGATGACGGCGAGGAACGGCGGGTCGAAGCGCCCGTCGGACGACAGGATGACGCCGCCGTCGAGCCCGTTGCGGGTCGCTACGAAGACGACGTCGGCGCCCGACGACGCTGACGCCCAGCCGCGGCCGGCGCAGAAGCCGGCGTTGTTGCCGTCGTCGGTGTAGGGCCCGTAGTTTCCGTCGCCGTCGTTGAGCGTGTTGTCGCGCACCGTCATGCGCGCGTAGGGCCCCTCGGTGACCCAGAACAGGTCGCCGTCATTCAGCACCAGACCGCCGCCTTCGCCGGCGCGGATCACGCTGTAGCCGGCCCGGCCCGCCGCGCGATCACTGTCGAGGATCACGCGCTCGACGTGGTGGGTGTCCGCGGGGTGCGGCATCCACGCGAGCACCGTCTGGCCGTCGATCACGCGGGCGGCCAGCTGGTTCGGCCCCGCCTCGGCCACCGTGCGCACCGCCGCCCCCGCCGCCGAGAGGTCCAGCGCCGGGTCGGTGGCCGACGCCGACAGCGGCAGCCCCTCGAGCCGGTCGGCGGCAGCGTCGACGACCTAGAACACGCGGTCGGCGGCGACGGCGAGCCCGGCGATGCTCTCGTTGCCGCCGACGCAGTGGATCGTGACCGGGTCGCGCGCGCCGTCGTCGAGCCGACGCACGCAGCCGCCGGTCGTCCCCGTCGCCCACACCAGCGCGTCGTCGGCGCGCGCCAGCAACGTCACCAGAGGCTGCCCGTCGACGACCACCGCGGGCTCCGTCTCGCCCTCGCCCTCGCCCTCGCCCTCGCCCTCGCCCTCGCCCTCGCCCTCGCCGCCGGCGGGGACGCAGACGCCACGAGCGTTGCAGACGTCGCCGTCGGGACAGGTGGCCGGATCGCCGGGCTCGCAGGCCGCGCCTTCGAGGCCCAGGAGCCGGCAGCCGACGACGACGACGAGCAGGGGGAGCGCGGCGACGAGCGCAGCGGGCAACGACGGCACAAGGCGGGGCGAGCGCGGCATGGTCACTCCGGCAGCAAGGCGACGACGACGACGAGGCCGCCGACGACGACGACGAGGCCGCGGCCGACGGCGACGACGGCGAGGGTGGTCCGGCCTTCGGCGGCGACGGCCAGCTGCGCCTCGGCGAGCCCGGCCGTGGCGCCGCCGACGACGACGACGAGGCCGCCCGCCGCGGCGGTGACGACGCCGGCCCACCACAGCACAGACGTCGCGGGCGACGTCGAGGGCGACGCCACGGCCGGCGCGGCCGGGAGCGCCACCGCCGGCTCGACGGCGAGGCCGAAGCGCTGACGCGCGGCGTCCTTGGCCGCGGGGCGCAGGTGCTCGACGGCGCCGTGCACCACCTGCTCGGCGCGGGCCTGCACGGTGCCGTCGCGGACGTTCATCAGCTTGGCGCTCAGCACGAAGTCGCCGCCGAGGCGCCCGAGGGTGCCGCCGACGATGCGCTCGGCGCCCAGCGCCGACCCGATCTCCGACAGGCAGGACTCGCGGACGTCACCGCGGGCGGCCTGCTCGGCCTCGAAGTCGAGCATCTGGGTGAGGTCGAGCTGACTAACGACCTGACAGCCTGACACCGCCGCGACCTCGCCGGCCAGGCTCTTTGTCAGCAGCACGGTGACGTCGCCGTCGGTCGGCTGCAAGGTCGCGGGCGACGAGGTTCATCACCACGACGCGACAGGGGGACGCCGGGCGCAGGGGGGGCCCGGCGCGTTCGTGGCCGCGTCGGTCGCCGCCGGCGCCCGCGCCCCCTGCGCCCGCGCCGCCGGCGCCGCGGTCGACAGCGCCACCGCAAGCGCGGCCCACGATGACGCGCGGCCCGGGGCGATCCTGGTCGTCATCCGCGTCGTCATCGGCGGGAGCTCAGAAGCGCAGCTGCGCCTGCACGAGCGCCTCGTGGGTGATCACCGGGAACGTGCGGTCGGCCTGCGGGCCCAGCGGCACCGGGTCGGCGCTGTCGAAGACGTAGCGCGCGGTCAGCACGCCGTTCTGCCGCCAGAAGAACCAGTGGGCGGCGGCGCGCGCCTGGACCTGGTTCTGCTGGCGCTTCAGGCGATTGGGCACGGCGCCGAGGTCGCCGGCGGTCTCGAGGCCGGTGAGATCGGTAAGCCCGCCGAAGCCGCTGGTCCAGAAGTGCCCGACGTCGGCGGCGAGGAAGATGGTCTCGGGCACCGCCAGCCAGCCGAGCTGCAGGTAGTTCGCCGACTGCACCGAACCGTAGTTGATCTCGGTCTTGTTGTAGCTCTCGCCGGTGACCGCGAAGTGGCCGGTGCGGAACACCGCGACGGCGTGGGCGGCGGGGAAGCGCTCCTGCTCGCGCTGCTCGTACTTGCCGCCCACCGCGAAGGCCAGCGCCGTGGGCACCGGGCGGAACAGGAACGGCGAGTCGAAGCGGTTGTAGATGCCGATGGGCGTGAACCACAGCTGCGCGCCCGTCGTGAACGTCGGGTTGATGCTGGCGTCCTCGAAGCTGCGGCCGCCGAAGTCGCCGAACAGGCCGTTGCCGCCGCCGGCGAACACCCGGTAGCGCATCAGGTTCAGGATCACGGGGCCGTTCACCTCGACGCCGGCGTCGAGGAACTGGTCGAAGCCGACCAGCAGGTAGCGCGGCGTGTCGAGCAGCGGGCGCTTGGCCGCCGACACGAGGGGCTGCGCCGACAGCGTGCTGCCGCCGCTGTTGATGTTCACGTAGTGCCCCTGCCCGAGCGGGAACTGAAACATCGCGAACGTGATGCGCGGCGACTGCGACGCCGACATCGACAGCAGGAAGAAGCTGTCCTCGAGCAGCGGCAGCGCACCGAACGCGCGCAGCTGCAGCGTGTCGAAGCGCGTGTCGATGCGCGCCTGGTACTCGTACGGGTCGGCGGCGTTGGTCGTCGTCAACAGCTGCTGCACCGCCGCCACGACGCCGAAGCGGATGCCGACGAAGCCGACGCCGCCCTCGCTGTCGGGCTGCTCGACGTCGCCGGTGTAGACCCGGCGCGCGCCGCCGCCGGTCTCGCCGTCGGGGCCCTCGACGGTGGCGGACACGCCGTCGCCACCGCTGCCGTCGAGATCTCCCTGCCAGCTGCCCTTGCACACCGTGATCTGCGACAGCTTGCACTCCTGATCCTCGCAGTCGATCAGGCCGTCGCCGTCGTCGTCGATCCAGTTGCTGCACCGCTCGTTGGTGCCCTCGGGCTTGCCGTCAGGCTTGCAGTGCGGCTCGGCGTCGCAGTCGGTGTCGCCGCAGTCGTAGACGGTGTCGCCGTCGTTGTCCTCGTGATCGGTGCAGTTGGTCTCCTTCGCGGCCGCGGGAGCCGTCTTCGCCGAGGTCGTCGCCGAGGTCGCCGCCGGGGTCGCCGCCGCGGGCTCGTCGGCGCGCGCCGACGGCGCAGACACGACGACGCCGGCGCAGAGACCGGCGAGCACGAGCAGGGAGGGACGCGGGTTCTTCATGGGGACTTCCTCGGGGGGGAGACGGGCGAAAGAAGAGGCGGCTGAGCGCGGCAACGACGCGGCTCACTCGCACGGGCGGGCCTGCCCGGCGCAGGCGGTGACCGCCGGGTCGTAGGCGCAGTCGAAGTCGGCGCAGTCGACGAAGCCGTCGCCGTCGTTGTCTTCGCCGTCGTCGCAGTGGGCGGGGTCGGCGGACTCGCGGCACACGGCGAGCACCGCCGGGTCGGACGAGAAGCGGCAGCCGTTGTCGCTGCAGTCGATGAAGCCGTTGCCGTCGTTGTCGATGTCGTCGCTGCACTTCGCGGGGCTGCGCTCGGTCACCGAGTCGCAGTAGGTGATCGCGTCCTCATCGGCGTCCTCGCCGGTGCAGCTGAAGTCGGCGCAGTCGACGAAGCCGTTGCCGTCATTGTCCTCACCGTCGCTGCACTTGTCCTTCGTCGTCTCGCTGCGCTCGCGACAGAACAGGAACAGGGGCTCGTCGGTGGACTGGCTACAGCTGAAGTCGGCGCAGTCGACGAAGCCGTTGCCGTCGTTGTCCTCGCCGTCGCTGCACTTCTCGAGGGTGTCCTCGCTGCGCTCGGCGCAGTACAGCGCGATCTGCTCGTCGTCGGACTGCGAGCAGGAGAAGTCTCCGCAATCGCTGTAGCCGTTGCCGTCGTTGTCGCCGCCGTCCTGGCAGCGCGCCAGGGTGTCCTCGGGGCCCGACTCGACCACCGGCAGGCACGGCGCCTCCTCGGCGCAGTCGTCGTCGTCGCAGTCGGCGGCGCCGTCGGCGTCGTTGTCGCGGCCGTCGTCGCAGGTGACGTCGGTACCTTCGTCGCAGACCGTGACGTAGGCGCCGGTGCGGCAGCTGCGGTCTTGGCAGTCGACGTCGCCGTCGCGGTCGTTATCGACGCCGTCGGAGCAGGACGCGTCGTCGAACTCGAGCACGCAGCACAGCTCGAGGATGTCCTGGCAGCCGAATTCCTCGCAGTCGAAGAAGCCGTTGCCGTCGGTGTCGAGGCGATCGGTGCACTCGTCGAGGCTATCCTCGGGGTCGAAGCCGCGGTCCTCGTTCGGCAGCTCGCCGCAGCGGTTCGAGAAGATCCAGCAGTCGGGGTCCTCGCAATCGACGGCGCCGTCGGCGTCGTTGTCGCGCTGATCGACGCAGGCCTCGTCGTCGTTCTCGTACCCAAGCAGCGGCCCGGCGAGCACGTAGTCGCAGCCGGCGTTGACCCCGACGACGACGACGGCGGCCAGGCCGGTGGCGAGCAGACCGCGGAAGAGGGCGACGACGTCGGGGCGCATGAAGCGGTGGTTTCGCCCACCCGTCGGACCTGTCAACGCACCGTCGCGACCCGCGCCGCGAACCGCGCCCGCCGGCGCGTTTGCACCCCGCGCGGTCTTTCGACGATCCTGCTGCCGTGCGCGTCCCTGTCGTCACCCTGCCTGCCGTCGCCGTGCTCGTCGCCGCGCTGCTCCCCGGGTCCCCCGAGGCGCGCGCCGCCCCGGCCGCCCCGACCGCCCCGGCGACGCAGACGATGTCGGCCCCGCCGCCGGCGCTGGTCGGCGTCGCCGTCGGCGCCGTCGAGGCCCGCGACTGGTGCCGGGCGCTGGCGGCGTTCCTCGCCCTCGACGCGCGCTGGCCATCGCCCTACGCCGTCTACAACGCCGCCGAGGTCGCCTACGCCGCCAGCGACCGGGCCCGCGCCCTCGACCAGTACCGCCTCGCCCAGACCCGCTACCCCGACCACGAGCGCAAGACCACGATCCGACGCCGCGTCGACGAGGTCTTCGCCACCATGGTGCGCGAGGGTCCGGGCATGTCCTGCCCGCTGCCGCCGTCGTGCGGCGACTGGTTCTTGCAGCAGGGCGAGCGCTGCGACGACGGCAACGCCATCGACGGCGACGGCTGCGACCACGACTGCAGCGTCACCGCCTGCGGCAACGGCGTCGTCACCGTCGGCGAGCAGTGCGACGACGGCAACGCCATCGACGGCGACGGCTGCGACCACGACTGCAGCGTCACCGCCTGCGGCAACGGCGTCGTCACCGCCGGCGAGCAGTGCGACGACGGCAACGCCAAGGACGGCGACGGCTGCGACCGCGGCTGCGTCGCCACCGCCTGCGGCAACGGCGTGCGCACCGCCGGTGAGCAGTGCGACGACGGCAACGACCGCGACGGCGACGGCTGCGACCACGGCTGCGTCGTCACCGCCTGCGGCAATGGCATCGTCACGGCGGGCGAGCGCTGCGACGACGGCAATGACACGGACGGCGACGGCTGCGAGCGCACCTGCGCCATCACGCGCCGGCCGGCGCCGGCCCTGGGCACTGGCGTCGCCTCCGCCGGCGGCGCCGCCGCTCTTGGCGGCGTCGCGCTCGTCGGCCTCGGCGTGCAGTCGTGGCTGCGCCTGTCGGCCGCCGTCGACGCCGTCGACGAGAGCCGCGCGGGCTATCGCGTCGATCCCGGCCAGGCGCTCGAAGACGTCGACGGCCGCCGCGACGAGCTCGATCAGGCGAGCGCGGCGTGGGGGAGCGGCGCGACGGCGCTCGTGGCTGGCGCCGTGCTCGCGCTCGGCGGCGGCGGGGCGCTGGCCGGCGGCGTGTGGCTGGCGCTGACGCAGACCGAGGAGGTCGTACCGTGACGCGCGCACCGTGGTCCCTGGTCGTGGTGGTGCTCGTCTGCGTCGCCGTCCTTGTGGGTGGCTGTTCGACGGAGCCGAGCTTCGGGCGCCGCTGCGGGGACGACTCCGGATGTGGCGAGGACGCGCCCGTGTGCGTCGACGATCGCTGCGTGCCCGTGCGCGCCGCCACCGATGCCGGCGGCAGCTGCGCCGAGCCGGTGCCGTGGCGCGCGCCCGACGGGGGCGACGACGCGGTGCTGCTGCGCGCGGCGTCGACGTTTGGCGACGCCGCGCGGGTGACGCCGGCGACGGGGTGCGACGCCCCGGGGACGCACAGCGTGGTGTTCGCGCTGAACCTTGACGACGACAGCGGCGTGGAGGTGACCGTCAACGCCACCTTCGCGGTATCGGTGGAGTTGCGGCGCGCGCGCGACGGCGCCTGCGACGACGACGGCGCCTGCGGCGAGCGCTCGTCGTGCCGCGACGACGACGACGGCTGCTCGGCGACGGTGCGGGTGCCGCGCCTCGCGGCGGGCACGTGGGCGGTGGTCGTGCACGGCACGCCGCCCGCAGGCGACCCCGGGCGGTTCGTCGTCACGGCGACGCGCATCGATTGTCCGGTGGGGTACGTGCCGTTCGACGAGGCGACGTGCGTCGGGTTCCGGCCGGTGGCGCCGCTGCCGTTCGCCGTGGACAACCCGTCGGTGGCTCTCGTGGATGGGCTCGCGGTGTTTACGGACGAGCAGCCGCCGGACTCCGTGAAGCCCGGTCTGCAGGTCTTCGACCCGCGCACCGAGCAATGGGCGATGCGAGACTTCGAAGCGAGTGTCTCTTTGACCGCGGTCGTCGCCTCCGTCGAGGGCGGCGGCCTCGTGGTGGGTAACGACGACTCAGGCAGCATGGATGTCTGGCACCTGTCGACCGCCAGTGGCCTTCGGCTGCAACAGTTTTCACGCGTGGATTCCTACGACCGAGCGCTCGAGGTGAGGCCGTCGCTCATCGCCTCGGGTCCCGACACGTTCGTCGTCCACCCAAGCTCCTCGGACGGGTCATTCCTGCTCGTCGCCAGTGCCCCGCCCTGCGCTGTGGGGTGCCCGCCGGGCTTCGTCTGCGTCGATCCGATCGGCTCCCCGATCGACCGCGCCCCGGTCTGCATTTGCATCGATCGTGACTGTGAGGCCCAGAGTCCCCTGTCGCTCTTCCCCTCCGCAGTGCCCGCGGTGTCGGCGGCGGGCCGGGCCATCGGCATCCCCGCCGCCGAGCCTGCCGGCCTCACGTTCGTCCATGGCTTCGATCGCTCCGAGCCCCCCGAGCGGCCGCTTGCTGCGTTTGTGCATGGCCGGATCGAGAGCGTCGCTGCGGTGACAGTGGCCGAACGCTCGTCGGTGACCCTTGGCGCCCTGCCCGGCGTGGCCATCGTCGCGGGCGGTCTGGTCGACGACGCACCGAGCGCACTCGTCGAGTTCGTCGACGCCGCGACCCTCGCGGTGACGTCCACCGCGCTCGATCGCGCCCTCGTGCGCCCGGCGGTCGCGCCTTTCGCCGGGATGGTGGCGGTGCTCGGCGGCTGCCTCGATCGCGACTGCGCGGCGCCGTCGTCGGCGACGTCGTTCCTGTCGCCGTCGACGCCGGCTGTCGCGGGGCCGCAGGTGCCGTGGTCGCCGGTTGCGCTCGTCGCCGTCGCCCTCGACGCCGACCGGGCCCTGGTCATCGATGGCGAGGGACGCTCAGCGGCGCTGCTCGAGCGGGTGCCGCGGGGCTTCCGCGCCGCACCGCGCGACCGCAGCGGCGAGTGCCCGGTCACCACGACGGTGTCGCTGCCCGTCGACGGAACGACGGTCACGGTCACGGGGACCGTCGTCAGCCAGCAGGACCGGCTGCGCACGCTGCGGTGCGAGGTCAGCGACGCCGACCGCGTCGAGGCGGTCCTTGCCGTGACCCTCGCGGCTGACGCCGACGTGGAGATCACCCTCGCGTCGTTGAACCTCAGCGACGACGCCTACCGGTTCAACCTCTGGGCGTTCACCGGCGACTGCGCGCTGAAGCGCAACGACCTCGCCTGCGCCGACTCGCAAGCCGGCGTGCTGCCGGCGCTCAGCCTCGCCGCGGTCAACGCCGGCACGCTGTACGTCGTCGTCGAAGCGCAGGACTTTGATGCGGCGGAGCCTGAGCGGCCGTTCCTGCCCTTCGAGTTGCAGCTGCGCGCGCAGCCGGTGCAGGCGAGCTGTACGCCCGACGCCGCCGACCCCGGCGACGACGACGAGCAGGGCGCGCGGCCGCTGTCGGTCAGCGAAGACCTCGAGGGTGACGACTGGGTCGCCCTCGGCGAGGGTGTGCTCTGCGCCGGCGACGTCGACCAGCGGCTCTACCAGCACGGCGGCGGTCCGCTCGACGTGCTGTTGACCGGCCTGTCGCCGTCGGCGCTGGTCGTGCGGGCCGCCACGCTCGACGAGCCGGCGAGCGCGAGCGCCGGACAGGCGGTCATCGCCGCCGTGGCGTCGGCGTCCCTCGCGCTCGACGACGAGCTCGCCCGCGGCGCCTACGTGCTGACGCTGTCGGCCCCGCCCGAGGCCACCGCCGCGACGACGACCCGGTGGCGCCTGGCGGTCCAGTCGGGCTGCACCCTCGACGAGGGTGACTCGCTGGTCGCCGCGCTCGACGACCGCAGCCGGCCGGCCGGGCCGCCTGCGACCGGGGCGGAGCTCGCGACGCGGCGCAGCCTCTGCTTCCCGACCGACGCCGACGTGATCCCGCTGCCGGACTGGAGCGGTGAGCGCCGCCTCCTCGTCGAGGTCGACGGTCAATTCGACAGCGACATCGACGTCGCGGTGCACGGGTTGACCGCCGACGGGCGGCCTGGCCCGCCGATCGGCACGGCCACCGTCGAGCGGCTGGCGTTCTCGGTGCGGCTCGTGGCTGAGGGCGGCCCCACGGGACCGACCGCCCTCGTCATCGGGCCGTCGCCGAGCGAGCACGACGACGTGCAGGTCACGATCGCCATCCAGGGCGAGCGCGGCGACCGGTGCACCAGCGCGCTGCCGCTGACCGGCGACGGCGGCGAGGAGGCCGTCACGCTCTTCGGGCGCGCCGACGACGTTGACGTCGACCAGATCGGGGCCTGCACCGGCTACTCTTCGACGGGGCCTGACGCGTTCTATGCGCTCGCCCTCGCCGCCGGCGAGGGCGCGACGCTGACGGCGACGCCGGTCGGGCAAGGGAACGAACCGAGCACGACCGACATCTCACTGTACGCCTTCACCGGCTGTCCGCCGGCGGCCAACGCCTGCGTCGCCGGCAGCGACCGTGGCTTCGGCGGCGACGCCGAGACGATCACCGTCCCACCCGCCGGCGCCGCCCGGACGATCTTCGTCGGCGTCGACTCCTACTACGAGGAGCCCACGGACGTCCGTCTGACGTGGTCACGGACACGCTGACGCGTACGCCGAGGTCGTAGGACGGACGCAGCGGGCGCCACGCCGGCGCGCCGGGCTTGGTCCGCGGTGCGGATCGGCTCTCGCGCAGGGCGCTGGACGAGCGAGTAGAGGGCCACTCTCGGCAGCCTGCTACGCTGGCGCCCACGATGACCGAGCCCGTCGCCGCCGATCCTCCGTCGGACGCACCCTTCGCCGGTCGCTTCCGCCGCCTGCGCGAGCTCGGTGCGGGCGGCATGGGTGCCGTCTACGTCGCCGACGATCTGCAAGACGGCAGGCGCGTGGCGCTGAAGGTCGTCAAGCAGACGCTCGCCGACAACGCCGAGGCCCGCGCGCGCTTCTTCCGCGAGGTCGACGCCCTGCGCGCGCTGCAGCACGACAACGTCGTCACCTTCTACCACGCCGGCGTCGCTGACGACGCGCTGTGGATGACGATGGAGCTGCTGCAAGGCCACACGGTGAAGCAGCTCGTGCGGGGCCGCGGGCCGCTGTCGTGGCGCGCGTCGCTGCCCATGGTGCGCGGCGTCGTCGCCGCGCTGGGGGCCGCCCACGCGCTCGGGCTCATCCACCGCGACGTCAAGCCCGAGAACGTCTTCCTCGTGCCTGGCGCGCCCGGCGACGCACCGCTCGTGAAGCTGCTCGACTTTGGCGTCGCCAAGCACACCGCCCTGCCCGAGGGCATGACGATGACCGGCACCGGGCTCGTCGTCGGCACGCCGGGCTTCATCGCCCCCGAGGTCGTGCTCGGCCTCGCCGGCGACGACCCGCGCTCGGACTTCTACGGCGTCGGCGTCACCTGGTTCGAGATGCTCACCGGCGCGCGGCCGTTCGAGGCGCCGAGCCCCTTCGCGCTCACGATGCGCCACGTCAGCGACCCGCCGCCGCGGCCGAGCAGCCTGTGCACCGCGGTGCCGCCTGCTGTCGACGCTCTCGTGCTGCGTCTGCTCGAGAAGTCCCCCGACGCGCGCCCCGCCGACGCTGCGGTGCTCCTGCGCGAGCTCGATCATCTCGCCGCGCTCGCCGACGCACCGACGGCAACGCTCCCCACCGACGGTCTCGAGCACGGCCGCGAGCATGAGCTCGACGGCAGCCCCGTCTACCGCACGGTCACCGACATGCGCACGCCGATCACGGCGTTCGCCGCGCGGGGCACGCCGCCACCCGTCGCCGTCGCCGCGGGCATCCCCCAGGGGGCCGCGACGGCGGCCTCCGACGTCCTCGCCGTCGCGCCGGGGTCCGTGCCCGCCGACGCGACCGCCGCGAGGCGCCGGCGCCGACTCATCGCCGCCGCCGTCTTCGGCGTCGTCTTCGCGGCCAGCGCGCTCACCGTCGGCGGCACGCTCGCTGGCCGCGGCGATGACCGCCCCCCCACCGCGACGACGCCGGCGACGCCGGCGATGCCCGCAATGCCGGCGATGCCGGCGATGCCCGCAATGCCGGCGGCGCCAGCGATGCCGGCGATCCCGGCGGCGGAGCCGGCGCCGTCCACCGGAACGACGACGCCCGCCGTGCCGCCGCGCGCGGAGAGTCCGGCAGCGCCCGGAGCCAGCCGGCGCGCGCCGCGTCCAGCGACGAAGGTGACGCCGGACCTGATGCAGGTGCCGCCGCCGTCGCGGTGACGACCGCTGCCCCGCGAGCTTCTTGGTACGCTGGATCGTGGCTTTTCCTCGACCCTACGGCCGGTACGTGCTCGAAGAGCGCATCGCGATGGGCGGCATGGCCGAGATCTTCCGCGCGCGCACGGCCACCGAGGGGTTCAGCAAGCGCGTGTGCATCAAACGGGTGCTGCCCAATTTTCTCGAGGACGCCGAGTTCGTGACGATGTTCCGCGACGAGGCGAAGACGGCGGCGAAGCTGCAGCACGGCAACGTCGTGCAGGTCTTCGACTTCGGCGAGGTCGAAGAAGACTCCGGCGCGACGCTGTACCTGGCGATGGAATTCGTCGACGGCGCCGATCTGCGACGCGTCGCCGAGGCGAGCCGCAAGAAGGGCCTGCCGCTGTCGTTCGGCGAGGTCGTGCAGTTGGGTGTCGACGCCTGCCGCGGCCTGCACCACGCGCACTCCCTCGTCGAGGACGGCCGTCCGCTGGGCATCGTCCACCGCGACGTCAGCCCGCACAACATCCTCGTCAGCCGCAGCGGCGAGGTGAAGGTCGCCGACTTCGGCATCGCCCGCGCCGCCGAGCGGGCGACGCACACGTCGACGGGGATCGTGAAGGGCAAGGTCGGCTACATGAGTCCCGAGCAGGCCGAGGGCCGCGCCTTCGACCACCGCCTCGACCAGTGGGCGCTTGGCGTCGTGCTGTGGGAGCTGCTGTGTGGTGCGCGGCTGTTCGCCGGCGACAACGACGTGTCGATCCTGCGTCGCATCCTTGCCCACGACGTGCCGCCGCCGTCGAGCCTGCGCCGCGACCTGGCGCCCGCCCTGGAGGCCATCGTGCTGCGGGCGCTGGCGTTCGACCCCGCCCACCGCTTCCCCGATCTGCGGGCGATGGAGCAGGCGCTGCAACGGTTCCTGTTCTCGGGCGCCCTCGACCCGGCCACCGCCGACGTCCGCGCGCTGTTTCCGCGCATCGTCGACGCTGCCAGCGGCGCGCCCCAGCCGCTGCGCAGCACGCAGGTGGCCAGCGCCGACGCGGTGCTGTCCCCATCCCTCGTCGCGGCCGCGCCGGCCACGGTCCTTGGCGAGGCAGACGACGGCGACCTGCTGCCGTCGACCGAGGCCGACGGCAGCGCGACGGCGTCGGTGGTCTTCACCAACAGCGGCGGCGCGCTGGCCGCGCCGTCGAACATCGGCGCGCCGGCCGGTCGGGCCGTGGCCACCACCGTCGCGTTGCCCGATCCTCGCGCTGCCGTCGACGACGCCCTGCCCGTGGTCGCCCGCGGCGCCGCCGGGGAGCCACGCTCGGGGCCGACGCCGCGCACGGGATCGCGCGCGGGAGCGGCGCTCACCGCGCTCGAGGACGGCGCCCTTATCGCCGAGGTGAACCGCCTGCTCTTCGACCAAGACGGCACCCCGGTGACGCGCACCGCCGTCTCGGCGGCGGCCGCGCCGCCGGGCGCGGCGCCTTCGTGGTCGCCCCAGCCGGACGCCGCGCCGCCCTCCCCACCGACGCCGACGGGCGCGACGGCCGTCGCCCGACCCCGGCCCGCCCGCCGCGGGCTCGTGGCGGTGGGCGCCGGCGTCATCGCCGTCGGCGCCCTCGCCGTCGGCGGGTCGCAGGTCATGTCGTCGTCGTCGAGGACGAGCGCCGGCCACGACGACGGGCGCGCCGGCGCGTCGCTGGTCACCCCGGCGACGTCCTCGACCGGCGCCCTGACCGTGGCCTCGGCCGGTGCCCCGGCTCTTGCGGTGGCGGCCACGCCGTCGGCTGCGGCCACGGTGCCGTCCGCCGCCTCGACGGCAGCGCTGCCGTCACCGGCAGCGGCGGCGGCGGCGGCGGCCCTCCCGGCAGCGCCACCGCCGGCGGCAAGCCCGGCAGGCTCGACGGCGACGACGACGGCTGCCGTCGGCACGGTGTACGTCGAGATCGTCGGCGGGTGGGGTCAGGTGTCGTCGGGGGGACGACTGCTGGGCGAGACGCCGTTGCAGCTGC